>JAAZDD010000160.1 GCA_012512955.1 Clostridia bacterium | reverse complement strand
TAACGGGTTCGCTGCTCCAGCCGCTGGGCCTCCAGCAGCTTGCCCTGCTCCCTCAGTTCCTTAAGCCTTTCTTCCAGTTCCGCTTCGATACCGGCAATGGCTTTGGCCATCACTTCCTTGTCGGTAACATAATGGCTGGCGGGGAAAACGGACACGTGCTTGCGGGCACCCAGGATCTCTCCTGTCAGGGTATCCACTTCCAGAATCCGGTCGATTTCATCACCGAATAATTCGATCCTGAGGGCCTTTTCCTGTTCGGAAACAGGGATGATCTCAATCACGTCCCCCCGGACCCGGAAGGTTCCCCGCTGAAAATCATAGTCGTTCCGGCTGTATTGGATATCCACCAGTTTTTTCAGGATCTGGTCCCGGTCGTAGACTTGTCCCTCCCGGAGGGACAGGACCAGGTTTTCATAATACTCGGGAGAACCCAGGCCGTAAATACAGGAGACACTGGCCACGATGATCACATCCCGCCGCTCAAAGAGGGCGGCGGTGGCCGAGTGGCGCAATTTGTCTATCTCATCATTGATGGAGCTGTCCTTTTCAATATAGGTATCCGTTTGGGGAATGTAGGCCTCCGGCTGGTAGTAATCATAATAGCTGACAAAATACTCCACGGCATTGTCGGGAAAAAACTCCTTGAACTCGCTGCAGAGCTGGGCAGCCAGGGTCTTATTGGGTGCCATGACCAGGGTGGGCCGCTGCATGGCCTGGATCACATGAGCCATGGTAAAAGTCTTGCCGGTACCGGTAGCCCCCAGTAAAGTCTGGTGCACATGACCGGCCCGCAGTCCTTCGACCAGTTTTTTGATCGCCTGGGGTTGATCCCCTTTAGGTTGAAAAGAAGATTGAAGGCGGAATTGTCCCATCAAAATCACCTCGTGTCATTATAACATATAGGCTGTTCCTGATCACCAGGCAGCAAACAAGCGCAGCAGCTGCATGAATTCCCGGAGCATGTTCAACAGGAAGACCAAACCGATAATCCCCAGCCCCAGGTTGACCATTTTGACCCATTCTTTTTTACCCATTTTGGTCAACATTTCTTCGGCAATAAAAGCGATCACCGCCAGGGTCACCAGGAAAAAAACAGCTGCCAGATCGAACATGACAATTCCCCCCGCTCCATATTTATGGAGGGAAAAAGACAAATATGACAGCCTCCATGGGCTGTCATCCTTGGTCAAGTATTCAGCATTCTCTCCGTTAATCGCCTTCCCGCCTCATAAGCCTCCTGGATGACGGGAGAATCCTCAGTAACCGGAATCCGGTCCGTATCTGCCACCAGCACCGTATCGGTAATCCGCATATCCGCTGCATAGCCAAAAGTCCTGACTACCTCCAGGGAGGAATCAAACCTGGTTCCTTTGGTATTGGGATGACCGGAAGTAGCAATGAACAGGCCGGGCCGTTCCTGACCGGAACGATACTTGGCAGTCTGTTTCTCCATCCACAATGCCTGGCAGCGGTCAATGATGGTTTTGAGTTGGGCAGTCACACTGCCGAAATAAACCGGTGAACTGATGATAAAAGCGCCGGCGGATTTAAACTTGTGGTACAGTTCAATCATATCATCCTGGTAAATACAGGCGTCCACTTTATAGCATGTATTACATCCCTGACAGGGTTTGATCCTCAGGGAATTGGGATAGATTATTTCCACTTCGGCCCCGCCGTCCCTGGCGCCTTTTACCGCTGACTCCAACAGCAACCCGGTATTACCTCTCCTCTTAGGACTGCCTGCCAATGCGATAATTCTTTTAGACACCTGACGAGCCCCCACAATCCTTTTTTTACAATTATACTATATTCCCAAGGGCACTTCAATATTGGTGCAAGCTAAGCAATTCCCGCCGAAAGGTTGGCTCTTCAAGTTCAATTCAGCTGTCCCCATTCAATCCGTAGTAATGATTTCCGGCAACATGCATGTCCCGTTGGGCGGGGCACCTGCTCCCAGGTAGCCGGTCACGGTGGCACCCACATCGGCAAAAGTCTTCCGGATGCCCATATTGGTCCCTGCTTTGACTTTGGCTCCATAGATGAGGAGGGGAACATATTCCCGGGTATGATCCGTACCGGGCATGGTGGGATCACACCCGTGATCGGCGGTAATGATCAGCAGATCTTCCTCATTTAATTGTCCCATTATTTCCGGCAGCCGGCCGTCGAATTCCTCCAGGGCTGCCGCATAACCGGCTACGTCATTGCGATGACCGTATTTCATATCGTAATCCACCAGGTTGGTAAACACCAACCCCGCCTTCACTGACTGCCAGGCGGCCAAGGTCCGGTCAATTCCGTCGGCATTGCCCTTGGTAGGGACGGATTTAGTCAATCCTTTACCGGAGTAGATATCCCCGATCTTGCCGATTCCCACCACCTCCAGCCCCCGGTCCTTGATTAACTCCAACATGGTGGGGCTGGGCGGCTCGATGGAATAATCATGCCGGTTGGCCGTTCTTTGGAATTTGCCGGGAGTGCCCACAAAGGGACGGGCAATCACCCGGCCCACCGCATGTTCACCCTGCAGGATCTCCCTGGCCACCCGGCACATTTCATACAATTCTTCCAGGGGAATCACTTCTTCATGGGCCGCAATCTGGAAGACGCTGTCAGCGGAAGTATAGACAATAGGCTTGCCCGTGGCCAGGTGTTCCGCTCCCAGTTCCTCGATGATGACGGTACCGGAAGCGGGCTTGTTGCCCAAGACCTTTCGCCCTGTCCGTTCTTCAAAAGCATTGATAATCTCCTCCGGGAATCCCTCCGGATAAATGGGAAAAGGTTTCTCCAGTACGATCCCGGCCATTTCCCAGTGGCCGGTGGTGGTGTCTTTCCCGGGGGAAAGCTCCGCCATTTTACCGAAAGCCCCCAACGGGGCCGCCGCGGGAGCAATCCCTTCAATGGGAACGATATTACCCAGGCCCAGCTTCCCCAGGTTGGGCAGGGCCAGTTTGACCCGGCGGGCAATATTCCCCAGGGTATTGCTCCCTTCATCACCGTAGAGATGGGCATCGGGCAGAGCGCCGACACCCACACTGTCCAGCACGATTAACATCACTCTTTTGCCCATCATGGTCCCTCCGCCGTAATGAAAGTTCTTCCCACGCCTACCGGCTGCCGGCCACTTCCGCCATAATCGCCACTCCTGAGCTGCTGCCGATCCGGGTGGCACCGGCCTTCACCATCTCCTGCAACTGGGCCAGGGTGCGGATACCTCCGGAAGCCTTAACTCCCAGTTCCTCACCCACTGCTTCCCGCATCAGGGATACAGCTTCAACGGTGGCGCCGCTCCCCAGAAAGCCGGTGGAAGTCTTGACAAAATGGGCCCCTGCTTCCCCGGCGGTCAGGGAGGCCCTGGTGATCTCCTCCGGCTCCAACAGGCCCGTTTCCAGGATCACCTTGACCAAAGCCTGCCCCGCCGTGGCTGCCACCACTGCCTGGATGTCCCGTTTCACATATTCCCAGTCCCCTGCTTTAACGGCGCCTAAATTAAGCACCATATCCACTTCAGAAGCACCCTTTTCAACCGCCTCTGCCGCTTCCCTTTTCTTTTGCTCCGTAGTATTGGCACCGAGGGGAAAACCGACGACGGTACAGACTTTCACCCGGCTGCCTTGAAGGTAATCAGCGGCAATCTTCACATAGCAGGGATTGACGCAAACAGAGAAAAAACCGTGTTCCCCGGCCTCCCGGCACAAGGATGCGATATCGGCGGCAGTAGCCGTGGGTTTCAGCAAGGTATGATCGATTAGAGCCGCCACTTCTTTTCCGGTTAACATTATCTCACCTCCGGCTACCGGTTTTGCCGGTCAAAAGCAGCAATAGCCTCCAGGACAACCTTGATTTCCTTGTCCCATCCTTCCGCCAGCTTGACATTCTCTTTGCCGTAAACCACTTCATTGGTCATCAGATTGGCAGAAGCGGCACAGATCATGGCTGCCCTTTTCTTCCTCATATGACATACAGTATAAAGGGCTGAGGCTTCCATTTCAATATTGGTGATTCCCAGGGAAGCCAGCTTGTTGATCCACTCCTGGGTTTCCCCGTAGAAGGCATCGTCGGTGGCATTGATCCCGTAGAAATAGTTGAAGTCCAACTCATCCTTCATCTTTTCCGCCGTCTCCAGCAAGGTACGGGTCAACTCAAAATCCGGCACCGCCGGGAAACTGTCAGGCACATAGAACTTGGAAGTACCCTCGTTTTTCATGGCCCCGGTGGAGATGATCAAATCGCCGATGTGAATGCCCTCTCTCAAGGCAGCTGAACTGCCGATCCGGATCAGGCACTCGGCACCGATATTGATCAGTTCCTCGGCGGCGATGGCCGCAGAAGGGCAGCCCATCCCGGTGGAAGTGACGGAAACCTTGACTCCTTTGTAAAATCCGGTAAAGGTCCTGTGTTCTCTTTTGTGACCTACCAGCTTGGCATCATCCAGGTACTTGGCAACCATATCGGAGCGAGCCGGGTCCCCGGGCAAGAGCACATATTTGCCGATATCCCCTTCCTCCAGGTCGATATGGTACTGCCTGATTCCTTTCAATTGCTCCGCTTTATTGGTAATACTCATTCTATAACTCCTTTCCAAATCCCCTGTTATCAAGAAAATAATTATCCAGCCAAAAAGATCATTTTTAATGTTGCGGCCACGAGGCCCATCTTTTCAAAGTCCCAACCGGATCTGTTTATAATTCCCCCAATGCCTCCGGCGCCTTGGACCTTCTCTTGAAGACGATCAGGGCCAGCAAAGTGATCACATAGGGAATCATTTGAATAAACTGGTTGGGAACATTGAAATCCGTCAAGTGGAAGCGAATGGCCTGGGCAAAGGCGAAAATAATACTGGCCCCCACGGAACCCAACGGATGCCAGCCCCCGAAAATGTTGGCGGCCATGGCCATATAACCCCGTCCCGCCACCATGTTGTTCACAAACACATGGGTTTGTTCCAGGGAAAGGTAGGAACCCCCCAAGGAAGCCAGGACACTGCCGAAGATCACAAAGGCGTAACGATATTTGGTCACATTCACCCCGGCAGTTCTGGCCGCCTGGGGATGATCCCCGATGGATCTCAGCCTCAGCCCGATTTTGGTCCGGTACATCAAAACCCAAGCGGCAATGACCAGGAACACCAGGAAAAAGAAATAAAGAGACTGATCCTGAAACAAGCTGCCGATGACCGGCAATTTATTCAAACCGGGCACAGTAAAGGCGGGCAGGGGAGCCACCGAACCGGAAATACCTTCCTTACCCCAAATCACCTTCACCATCACCGAGGAAAAGCCCAAAGCTAAAATATTCACCCCCACCCCGCAAACCACCTGGTTGGCTTGATAGGTGATACTCAAGACGGCGAACAGCAGCCCTACCACCAAGCCGCTCACCATGGCAAACAGGATGCCCATCAGCGGCTGTCCCGTAACATGAATGCCCACCACACCGGTGAAGGCACCCAGGAGCATCATTCCTTCCAGGCCGATATTGATGATGCCGCTCCGCTCCGTAAAAGTAGCTCCGATAGCAGTAAGTGCAATGGGAATAGTCAAACGAACAGTGATGGGAATTAAAGCAATTAAAGCAGCCAGGGATAGATCCATTATGCACTCACCCGCCTTTTCTCAATAAATTTAAAGATGGCCGGAGCAGCTACAAAGAGAATAACCAAGCCTTGAATCACCATCACCCAATCGGCGGAAATGGAGGTGGCCCGGTTAAGTTGTAATGCACCGGCGTCCAAAGCACCGAAGAGCAGAGCCGTCAACAAAATCCCAAAGGGATGATTCCGGCCCAGCACGGCCACTGCAATACCGGTAAAGCCGTAGCCCGGAGAAAAGCCGTCGATAAAGCGGCCGTTGACCCCTAAGACCTGGGTCATGCCCGCCAGGGCCGCCAGGGCACCGCTTAGACCCATGGCCAGGACCATGTTCCTCACAATGGGAATGCCTCCCGCCTGGGCAGCCCGGGGGTTTTCCCCCACCGCCCGGATTTCATAGCCGGGCACCGTTTTCCAGAGAAACCAGTACACCAAAAAGGCCATGACCAAAGCCAGCAGGAAGGCGGTAGTCAATTGGGTCCGGGGCATCAACTTCATCAAAGTAGCCGCCGCCGGCAGTGCCTCCGTCTGGGGCACCTGGCCCGGTGCCTTGAAGGGATAGTTGACCAGATAAGATGTTAGATTAATGGCAATATAGTTGGACATGACCGTCACTACCACTTCATGGGTGCCGTACTTGGCTTTCAGAAAACCTGCCGCCGCTCCCCACAGCCCCGAAGCCAGCATTCCGATGATGATGATCAGGGGCAGCAGGATCAACTTGGGCAGGGGCGGCAGC
>JAAZDD010000019.1 GCA_012512955.1 Clostridia bacterium | reverse complement strand
GAGACAGCCTCAAAGAGGATGGCAAAGGCTGCCGGGTTCTCCGGCCAGGCCATGAATTCTCCCGCATTATGGGTGAGGAGAATATCCGCTCCCTTTTTGTCCAGAGGAAATTTGATCTTTTTCCCTGTTTTTTCTTCAATATCTTCTTCGATGAACTCCAGCATATCCAACAAAGCCGGCTTCGTAATGCCGGTGGAGGAGCCGGTTTGCAACTGGAGCATAGTCCCTTTTTCATGGAGGGGTTTGGGAGCAATTCCTAACTCCTGGCTGAAAATCTTTCTGATTTCCCTGGCAATCAAAGCATTATCCAGTCCCAGGGGACAGGTTTGGGCACAACGCCGGCACAGATTGCAGCGGTAAGCCAGCTCTCCCAGCCGGGCCATCCCCACCCAGTTTAATTCAAGATCGCCACCTACAAAAGCCGCCAGCAGCCTGCCTCCGGTGGTCTGGTACTTTTTCACCAACCGGCGAAATACTTCCGAACGGAAAATGGGCCGGTAGAGCTCGTGGCGACCGCTGGCCACAAAAGTATGACAGGCGTCGGAACAGGTATTGCACTTGGCACAGTATTCCAGGGACAGCAACAACGGCTGTAGCCAGCTCCGGTTGGTTTCTTCGGATAAGACCTTTTCCATACCCCTTAGGAAGGACTGGACCATCTTTTCCTCATCGGCCTTATTCTCAGGCCGCACCAAAGTATCAATACCGACAAACCCGTCCAATGAAGCACAATGCTTCTCCCGCCAGGAATCCTTAACCGGTACAAAAGAAGGTTCCAGGTCCGGGGCATCATAAGGATAAGGCAGCGGCATCAGCTCCAATTCTTCCGGATTGACCAGTTGGCCCCCGGATTGGCAGATATCTTGCAGTCGTAGCTTCCTGTTCATTTTCCGGTCCCTCCTTCCCCTTGGCCGGTAACACTTTCCTGAGTATTCTGACCCACCTGAAAATGAGGTGCCGACCAGTTGACCGCCGGCTTACGACCCTGGGCTGCTTCTACAGCTTTCATAATGGCGCTCCCGGGCAAATTGGGCTCGTTCTCCCACAGCACTTTATGGTAAGTAAAGTACTTGCCCACATAATGGCTCATTTTGGAAGAAGGAATATAAATCAGCAGGCAACCCAAGAGCACCAGGTGCACCGCCAGCAGTCCTCCTGCCGGTATGGGCTCCAGAGAAAGCAAGGTAGCTGCCAACTCCCTGGCACCGGTGAAATTGGGGTCAGCTGACCATAGGAACAAACCGGTCACGGCCACAGCGAGAATAAACACCAAATTGAAATAATCCTGGGGAGTGGAATAGAACTGCAAAGAAGCGTCTGTCATTCTTCTGACCAGCAAACTGAAAGAACCTATGGCTACCAGCAAGCCTCCTATCCCCCCGGTCAACAGGGTCAGGTAATAAAGGAAACCGGACCATAAACCTTCTCCCGGCCCTACCGGAAAACCTGCTTTAACCGTTAAACCGCCCAGGAAGAGCAGTATCCCCCAGCAGATCAACAGATAGATACCCAGGTGCAACGCGTAAGACAGCCACCAAAGAGGCCGTTGGTGGTCAAAAAGCCTTTTGATGAACAGCATCTCTTTCAGCATTTCCGCCAGTTCCCCGCCCAGGGAAATCTCCCGGGGTTTTTGCCACCACAATTCTTCTTCGTAATAAGAACCGCCGTATTCACCCCTGCCTTTTTCCCGGGGAATAGGATATAATTCCCACCGGGTGTGCATGGGCATCTTGGCAAACCGGATTGCCCTGTTTAGGGAAATGATGATAAAGGCGGCTAGGGTAACACAAATAAAGACGGTCAAGATCAACCTGATTCCCCCTCTCCTGATTTAGAGAATCATTTTTTTCTCGGTAGAGTCAGCGACGGTAAAAGTGACTTTCTGCCTCTTTTGAGCATACTCCCGGGCCAGGGACACCAGTCTGGGAGCCCATTCCCTAGTTCCCAGAGCATGGATGTGATTATAAGAAGCGAAGACATTTTTGTAGACCAGCCCGTCAAACTGCCCGTCAATACCGTGGCCACGTTCTACCCGATAAGCAAATTTCATTTTACTCATATCTAGATTTACCAGGCGGATGTGGGAAAACTCATGGCCTTTCACTCGGGTGCCTTTGGGCATCAAAGGATGGTCAACAAGGGATTCCAATAAGGTATAACCGTGACCTTGGGGCTTTTTCCCCCAAATTCCTTCAAAGGGTAAAGCCCCCACCAGCGGATATTTACACCCTTCCACCTCAATGCTTCTGCCCAAGAACACCATTCCGCCGCATTCGGCATAAACAGGCAGCCCTGCCTCAATACGTTCTCTCAGGGATTGCAAAAAAGATTGATTACGATTCAGTTCCTCTCCAAACAATTCCGGGAAGCCTCCCCCGATGAAGAGGGCATCTATGTCAGGCAACTGCCTCTCTGTTAATGAGTCAATATACACCAGATCCGCACCGGCCGCAGTCAGGGCCTCCAGGTTTTCCGGATAGTAAAAGGAAAAGACCTGATCTCGCAGTACACCGATGGTTGGCCTGACTCCCCGGGCAGCTGCGGTATATTCAAAGTCGGTAGCATATTCCAAGGGAGGAGCCTGTTGCGCCAACTTGACAATGGCATCCAGATCCAGGTTCTCCATCATTAAAGCGGTAGCCCTTTGAAATACTTTAGCCAGCGCTTCATTTTCGTTGGCCGGAATTAAACCCAAATGTCGGTTGGGAATACTGATCCCGCTGTTTTTAGGGACCACGCCCAGCACAGGCAGTCCACAGTAATCCCTGATACAGTCCTCCAGCATGCGGCGGTGTCTCTGTCCGGCCACATGATTCAAGATGACCCCGGCAATCCGCACCTCGGGATCAAAGTGCTGAAACCCCATGACTACTGCTGCTCCGCTTCTGGTCATCCGGCGACAGTCCAAAACCAGGATCACCGGCGCTTTCAGTTTCTTGGCAATTTGGGCCGTACTGCCACTACCTTCCCGGTCCACTCCGTCATAAAGACCCATGGCTCCTTCTACAATCGCCAGGTCAGCATCTTGAGCCGCTTCTGCAAAAGACCGGAGTAAAGAGGGATCATCCAACAGGTAACAATCCAAATTACGACAGGAACGCCGGGCCATCACCGATAACCAACCGGGATCGATAAAGTCAGGACCCTTTTTGAAAGGCTGTACTTTAAATCCTTTTCCGGTCAATGCACCTAAGAGTCCTAAAGTCACCGTTGTTTTACCCGATTGTCCGTGAGGGGCGGCAATAACTAAACGTGGTATATAGGCTGATTTGCTCATAGGCATCCCTCTTCAAGCATACTTTTGGGCAGTCCGTAGACTCCACCTTCCAAAACAGAAACATCATCAAAACCGGCACCTGTTAAAATCCGCTGAGCTTCATAACCTCTAATTCCCAATTGGCAAACAGTAATGATTTTTTTGCCTTTGGGCACTTCCCCCAGTCTTCCTCTCAGTTCATATAGAGGAATTCGCAATTGGTTGTCAAAACTCAAAGGGTTGTCTTCAACTTCTTCGGGAGTACGCACATCCAGGATTAACAGCTCAGGATTGCTGTCCAGCAGTTCTTTAAATTCCCTGAGGCTTACACTGTGAAGCCACCCCTGGGTTTTGTTCCGCAAGGTGTTCACTGCATGCAGTCCCATGTCGATGGGCGTGGCAAAGGGAGGGGCATATCCCAGATCCAACCCGGCAACCTGCTCCATGGTTGCTCCCAGCTGAATAGCCGTACTAAATACATCCAGCCTTTTGATCAGTTCACCTGGACCTACCACTTGGGCTCCCAATAATCTTTTCGTTTCAGCACAGGCTACCAGCTTAATTACGCCGTGTCCGTGGAGGGGATAATAATGAGCGGAATCCAAGCCGGCTGTAAAGCCGGTGATTACCGGATAGCCCATTTGGAGAGCCTCTTTTTCCGTCAGACCTGTTTTTCCCCCGTTTAATTCAAAAACTTGAAAAACTCCCGTTCCCATAATACCGGGAAAGGTCTCTTTCAGACCCGCCAGGTTACTGCCCACCACTCTCCCCTGCTTATTGGCCGTAGAGGCCAGGGGCACGTAAACTGGACGACCGCTGACTAAATGCTTGTTTTCTACGCAATCTCCCGCTGCATAAATATTCGGGTCACTGGTGCGCAGGTACTCATCGACAGCGATGGCTCCCGTACTGCCAATGGCCAGGCCGCATTCCTGGGCCAAGGTTACATTGGGCCTTACGCCACAAGCGACAATTACCAAATCCACTTCCAACCGGTCACCGGGCAAATGCACCATCATCTTACCCTCATCACCGGTCTCAACGGCAGCAACTTCCTCACCGGTTCGGACCGTCACATAATTGGTCTCCATTTCTTCCCGAACCAGCAGGGCCAGTTCCGGGTCCAACAACCCCGGGAGCAGTTGGGGTTCACGCTCCACAACCGTCACTTGCCGTTTGGGGGTAGCCAAAGCAGCCGCCACTTCTAAACCAATCAATCCCCCGCCGATAATCAGGATTCGGTTGGCTCCCTCTTTTACTTTCCGGTGGACCCGTACGGCATCCTGGGGGTGATGCAGTACCGTAACCCCTTCACCGTCCATCCCAGGAATCGGTGGTACAAAGGGAGTGGCTCCCGTAGCCAAAACCAACTGATCATAAGGCAGCTTATAGGATTTTCCGTCTTCCAAATCCAGCAAGGACACTTCACCCCGTTTAAGATCGATACCCTCAGCCAGTGTCCTGATCCGAAATTGAATATCTTTTTCATGATGAAACCAGTCTAAATCTCTTTTGAGACCGTAAGTTGTAGAGGTCAAGGCATCCAGGCCCGGCACCATCCCCTGCAGCATCAGGGGCAATCCACAACTGCCGTAAGACACCAGTTCACCCCGGTCTATTATTGTGATCTCAGCCTCGGGCAGGAGCCGCCTTGCTCTGGCTGCCGCTTTAGGACCCGCTGCTACACCGCCGATAATGACAATCTTTTGCTTCTTCCCCATTCTGGCACCCCCTCTTCCCAGTGATAGATTTGGCAGAGGGAAACCACCCCGGTGATTTCCCTCTCCTCATGGATAAACCGCTGTCTTACACACAGCCGGTAGGCTTCGGCAAACCGGCAATTTTACAGGCACCTTTGGCAGGGCCGCTGGGAAACAGCTCATAAATATAGTTCAGTTTAAAGCCGGTATCTTTACATAACTTCCGAACCATCGGAGCAATCCCAAATTCCTTGTAATAATTGTTAAGATAATTGATCACTTTCCAATGGTCCTCGGTCAGTTCTTCGATTTCTTCGGTTTTAGCCAGGAATTCCGCCAGTTCCTCATTCCACAGACTGGGATCAGTAATGAAACCGTCCTCATCAACCTCAATCTTTTGTCCTTTGAATTCGATATAAGCCACAGAAAAGCACCTCCTTGAATAATTGACTGGTTAAAGTATTAATACTCCTCCACGGAGACTGCCCCGGTGGAGCATACTTCCACACAGCTTTCACAGCCCATGCAGTCGTCTCCTACTACTTCCGCCTTACCGTCCACCAATTCCAAAATGCCTACGGGACAGTTTTCAGCACATTCACCACAGCCGTTACATTTTTCCGCATCAACGGAAACCACAAACATACCTTTCACCTTCTTTCCGGTACAGCAAGTCCTCCAGGGGAGGACCTGCTGTACCTCCCAGATTATTTCAATTTAACATAGGAAGTACCTATATAGAGGAATTCCACAATGTCTTCCTTGGCCAGTTCTTTAACCACGGCATCAACTTCACGCTTTTTTTCTCCTAAAGCATCTGCAATGTCACGGCTTTTTGCCTTATCCACTGTTTTCAAATAGTCCAAGACTCTTTCTCTTAAATCAGCCATTCAGCCCACCTCCCTACCAGCGGAATTGGGTAGTGGTACGGAAAGTAGGTACGGAGAAAATGAAGTCATCAATAAGCTTGTCGGTAAAGGGTATGCCTGTCTTCTTAAAGAAGTTCTCCCAGCCGATCCGTTCGATCCACTCGCCGACACGCTCTCCCTTCCTGGCATCCTTAATCCATACTTCTACAATATTTCTTACTGCTTCCACAACCTCCGGCCAGCGAGGCGGATTGTTGGGCAGGAATGGAATTGCCAGCCTGGAGAAGGAAGGAGTTGATCTGGCATTGGAGACTTTACCGCCGACCAGGATGGCAACCCCGGCGTTTTGCGGATCCAATATTTCCATGGAAGGACACATGGTGTAGCAGTTACCACAGTACATGCACCTTTCTTCATTAACTTTAACACTCTTATTCTTGGGATCCGGCCGAATAGCCGCTGTCGGACAGGCAGCAATCACATTGGGAATCTCACAGGTTTTAGCCAGGTTCTCATGGTCAATCCTGGGCGGGGTCCGGTGTACCCCTAAAATAGCGATATCGGAACAGTGAACGGCGCCGCACATGTTCAAGCAGCAGGCCAGTGCCACTCTCAACTTGGCAGGCAGCTCCATATGGGTAAAATGCTCATAGAGATCATCCATCACCGCTTTAACAATACCGGAAGCATCGGTGGCAGGAGTATGGCAATGGATCCAGCCCTGTGTATGGACGATATTGCTTAAGGAGTTACCGGTACCGCCCACCGGGTAACCCTTTTCCTTCAACTCATTGAGCAAGGGCTCCAGGTTATCTTTGTTGGATACCAGGAATTCCACATTGTGACGGCTGGTGAAACGCAAGTAACCGTCGCAATAGCGGTCGGCAATTTCACAGATGGCCCTGATCCAATCAACACTTACCAACCGGGGAGAGCCTACTCTGACGCTGTACAGCTCAGCACCGTTTTCTCCCACGTGCTTCAGGACCCCGGGCTTCACTATTTCGTGATACTGCCATTTCCCGTAGTTTTCTTTAATT
>JAAZDD010000159.1 GCA_012512955.1 Clostridia bacterium | reverse complement strand
TTCCGGTACCGGCTTGACCAAGTGGTTCGGCATTGAATTGGATAAAAGCCTGGTGCCGTTTCTCTCCAAAGCGGTCAGAATACTGATCGTGTTTTTGGGATTCGTTATTGTAGCCGGGGAATGGGATTTCGATGTGAACGGTTTCCTGGCAGGACTTGGGTTGGGGGGCCTGGCTTTTGCCCTGGCGGCCCAGGATACGGCAGCCAACATTGTAGGCGGTTTTGTGATTATTACGGATAAGCCTTTCAGTATCGGCGACTGGATCCAGACCCCGAGCCTGGAAGGTACGGTGGAAGATATCAACTTCAGGAGTACCCGGATCAGGACCTTTGCTGATGCCCTGGTAACGGTGCCCAATTCCACCCTGGCCAAAGACCCGATTACCAACTGGAGCAGGATGGGTAGGCGAAGGATTAATTTTAATCTGAAGGTTACCTATACCACCCCCAGGGACCGGCTGGAGCGTTGCCTTACCGACCTGCGCAGGATGTTGGAAGATCACCCGGAAATCGACAAGAGAACTATTTTTGTCCGCTTGGACCGGTTTGGGGAACATGGCTACGAGATTTTCTTCTATTTCTTCACCAAGACTACGGTCTGGGCCGAATTCTTGCAGGTGAAGGAGGATGTCCATTTCCGGATCGCCGAAATCCTGGAGAAACATCAGGTGTCAGTGGCTTTGCCCAGCACCAGTATTTACATGGCCTCCCAGGACGGCGAGGCAACTATAGCAGATCACTCGTGATGCTCGAACAACGCCCGCTTTCAGACCTCCCCGGAGGACGAAAGCGGGCGTTTGTTTTGGATGCAGGATATTTCTCCCTTTTGTCGAATGTTGCCAGTATAGTATAAATAAGGGAGGATTGTCTGATGGCCGATGTATTAACGACCAAGTATACATTTTACAATGAAGTGCCAATTCCGGATAACCTCCGGAGCATGCTGACGCCGGCTGAGGAGCCATTGTTTGCTGTCAAGACTATCCGGGATGCAGCAGTATTTACGGACAAGAGAATTTTGATCGCGGACAAGCAGGGAATCACCGGGAAGAAAGTTGAGTACTGCACCATACCATATAAGTCCATCGTCACCTATTCAATTGAAACGGCCGGAACATTTGATTTGGACAGTGAGATTAAGCTCACCCTGTCCGGCGGAATCAGGGTGGAATTGCAGTTTATGAAGGGCAAGCAGATGGACCAGCTGCTGTTCAAGGTGAATGAGGTCATCACCAGGTATGTCCTTGGTTAGCCGGGGAGGATTTTAAAGATGGGCCTTTCTGGAGTGACTTAAGCCCACCTCAGGTCTCCAGCGAGGCCCGAAAGTGGGCTAAGTTAACAGACTGAAGTCTACAAACCCTTGTGGTTGTGGGCTTTTCAAGGTTGTTAGGTTGGTGGGCATGGCTGGTTTCGGACCGGTGACATCTTTAATCCTGACAAGAAAAGAGTCCATGGATGCAGGAAGGGTTTATGTATCGGTAGCTGTAAAGCCGGATGGTGTAATTTATGTATTCATTTATAGAAGGAGATTCCAAGAGTATTTTGACTAACATGTTTAAGTTTGTAGATTAAAAGGGGGCAAATGAGGTGTCAAACAGTCTTAAAGTAAAAATAATCTATGAAGGGCAACATCATCAAATGGATTTGGACACCTTGCTTCTTTCCCTTTTGCACTTTTATGAATTGTTGAAATCTGCATCTGAGGAGATAAGTCCTGGAGAGAAAATTGAGGTCAAGATAGACGCTACTGAAAAGGGAAGTTTTGAA
>JAAZDD010000002.1 GCA_012512955.1 Clostridia bacterium | reverse complement strand
GCTACATAGTAGCAAACAGCCAGGGTCACAAAAACCGATAAAATCCAGGCACTCAAAAAAATCAAGTCCAACTTTTCAATGAAACCGACTACGCCTTCCATTTCCCTGATCAAGTCCACCACCGGATACAGTAAATACTGAGTTTCGATAGGGCCAAAAGCAGCCAAGGTGATGATAAATGTTGCCATAAAGAAAAGCCAAATAACAGCCATACCCACCGCCGTACCCTTAACTGCCTCTTTGGGAGTATCCATGAATTGGACCAGAAAGACAATTATGCCCCAGCCGCCAAAATCTCCATAAGCAGGTAGAAATCCCCTGATCACCGGGGCTATTCCACCTGCTAAAACCGGCACCAGTTCGCCAAAATTGACTTTCCCCTGAAAAACCGCAATCAAAATGATCGAAGGGATAATGCCGAACAAGAAAAAAATTAGGGTGACCCTGGCTATGGGATTAATTCCATGGCACACCACGTAGGCAATACTCAACAAAAAGGTAATCAAAATAATCTCGGAAGGGGTCCGAGGCAACAAGTAAGTTTGGGTCATATCGGTAAAAAGACGCAAGACTTCAGCGGCAACAAACAAAAAAAAGCAGCCGAAACCCAGGGATAAGGCAATGCCCCCCCACTTACCCAGCAAATGAGAAAACCATACAACAGGCGTCTGCCGGGGAAACAAACTGGCCAGGTAAGCTGCAGCCGTCGCCGCAAGCAGTGCCCACCCCCCACCTAATACCAGTGACAGCCAGCCGTCTCGCCCGGCGGCCTCCACCACCAATCTGGGCATAATGAACACCTGAACCCCTATTACCGTCGAGATCAAAATCACCAGCAGTTGCCGGGAGGTAAGGATGTCTTTAGGACTGTTCATTGTCACCCTCCTCACTGTCAGCTACTTTTTGCCGGACCAAATCTTGCGGTGCCGTGTAAACCGGCCTGGTAACCATGGTCTTCCACGGCAGCCTGAACATTAAATCTTTCCAATCAGAGAACTGGTAAGGCGTAAAAGGAGCCAGATAGTTCACTCCAAAAGTTTTTAAAGTGACCATGTGAATATTGATCAGGATAAAGGAAAGCACCACCCCATAAATCCCAAAGGTAGCTGCCAGGAAGATGGTTGGAAACCGGAGCATCCGAAAACCAATCCCTAAACTGTAAGAAGGGATGGCAAAAGAAGCTACGGCCGTCAAGGCAACCATCACCACCATCAAAGGACTGGTAACATTGGCCCGCACTGCCGCATCCCCAATGATCAGCCCCCCTACAATACCGATGGTTTGACCGATGGACTGGGGCAGCCTGGCTCCCGCTTCCCGCAGGAATTCAAAGGCAGCCTCCATCAGCAGTACTTCCACCACGATGGGAAAAGGAACCCCTTCCCTGGAAGCAGCAATAGCCAGGGTGAGCTTAGTGGGGATCAAGCCCGGATGATAGGCTACCGCCGCCACAACAAGACCGGGCGTAAATACCGCCAGGTAGGAAGCTATATAGCGAATGAAACGAGTTAAGGAACCAATCAGCCAACGCTCATAATAGTCTTCGGGGCTCTGAAAAAACTGCACAAAAGTAGCCGGCACGATTAAAGCAAAGGGAGTAGTATCAATTAGAATAACCACTCTGCCTTCCAAAATGGCAGCTGCAGCCTTATCAGGTCTCTCAGTTGTTTGCACCTGGGGAAAAGGAGATAAGTAGCTGTCTTCGATCAATTGCTCCACATAACCGCTTTCCAGGATGGCATCAATGTCGATCTTTTTCAGCCGTTTTCTTACTTCCTCTAAAACATCTCTGTTG
>JAAZDD010000158.1 GCA_012512955.1 Clostridia bacterium | reverse complement strand
GCTTTGGCACTGGCCTGGTTAAATGTGATCATCCATGAAGGTCTTTGCGACTGGGATTTTGTGATGAACTGGTGTACCGGCTTTGATGAGCTGACGGAACATGTGGATCAATTTACGCCGGAATGGGCGGCCCCCCTCACCTGGTTAACGCCGGAGCAAATTCGTGAAAGTGCCTACCTTTATGCCACCCACAAGCCCGGCAACATTCAGTGGGGCGTTGCCTTGGACCAGATTGGCACACCCGGCGGAGCGGCCATTCAAGCCCGGGCCTTGCTGAGAGCGGTAACCGGCAACCTGGACGCTCCCGGCTCGGATCTCCTGACGGGGCCGGCCCTGGATTACTATACTGATGAGGAAATGGAAGCCAATGAGTACCTGCCGGAAGAACAAACAGCCAAGCAACTGGGCTCGGATCGCTTTAAACTGATTACCTGGCCGGGCTACGGCCGGATTGCCGAACTGACCAAGAGCTTCTGGGGCAAAGCCCCCACTGCCGAGTGGATGTGCGAAGCCCATCCTCCCACGGTTTTTGAGGCAATTCTCACCGGCAAACCGTACCCGGTAAAAGCACTGCTGGTTGCGGCCACCAATCCGGTCAACTCCTACGGGAACAGTAGCAAAGTGTTGGAAGCCCTGCGCAAAGTGGATTTCATGGTAACTTGCGAGTACTGGCTGACCCCCACCGCCATGTTATCCGATTATGTGCTCCCCATGGCCGGTGCTTTGGAACGGCCTACCATCACCTCCACTTACGGCTGCTCGGATTTCCTGATCGCCTCCCAGCGAGCCATCCAGCCCTTATACGAACGTCGTACGGATTTTGATTTCTGGCGGGGCTTGGGCCTGAAACTGGGTCAGGAAGAAATGTGGCCTTGGGAAACCCTGGAGGAGGCCAATTTTCACCGCATCTCTCCTCTTGCTCCCAGCTATGGAGTAGAAAGCTATGATGAATTTGTGGAAAACTATCGCTTCCATTTCCCGGAGAGGGAGTATTACAAATACCGGGAAAGAGGCTTTGCCACCCCTTCCGGCAAAGTGGAGCTTTACTCCAGCGTCCTGGAGGAGTTAGGCTATCCGCCGCTGCCTGAGTATCTCCCTCCGGTTGAATGTGAACTTACCAAACCGGAGCTGGCCGAAGAATACCCCCTGGTATTGACCACCGGCCCCGGAGTAATGCCCTTCCACCATTCGGAACACTTTCAGATCAAAGAACTGCGTTATCTCCGGCATGAGCCTTATGCAGACATTAACCCGGCTACGGCCGCTCAACTGTCCCTCAAGGACGGGGATTGGATCTGGATCGAAACCAAGCGGGGCAGGATTAAGGCCAGGGCCAACCTGACCCAAGCCGTCCACCCCACAGTAATTGTCACCCAGCGTGGCTGGTGGTTCCCGGAAAAGGACATGCGGGAACCCATCCTGGGCGGCTGCCTGGAGTGCAACACCAATGTGCTGACCAGTGATGCTGACGAGGACTGCAACCCCTTCAGCGGAAGCTGGGCCAACCGGGGACTGCTGTGCCGGGTTTACAAAGTAACAGATTCCGACGGAAAGGGTGGTCGATAAAATGCCTCGCTATGCCATGGTCATTGACACCCGGCGCTGTGTCGGCTGTCACTCCTGTACCGTTGCCTGCAAAATCCATAATGAGCTGCCGCTAGATGTTATCTATAACCCGGTGATCACTAAGGGACCGGAGGGTGTCTTCCCCAAAGTACGGGTCGAGTATCTCCCCCTCCTCTGCATGCATTGTGAAAATGCACCCTGTATCAATGCCTGCCCCACCGGCGCTTCCCAGCAGCGGGAAGACGGTATCGTCTTTGTAGAGGAAGACAAATGCGTCGGCTGTAAAGCATGTTTAATGGCCTGTCCCTACGGTGCCCGTGTTTTTGTCCCCTCCACGGGGGTGGTGCAGAAATGCAATTTCTGTATGGAACAGGTTGACTTGGGCGAGGAACCCTTCTGTGTCAAAACCTGTCACCAAAAAGCCCGTATTTTCGGCGATCTTGACGATGAAAACAGCCGTGTTTATGACCTGGTGAACCGGGAAAACGCCGAACCTTTATTGCCTGAATTGAACACCGGCGCCTACGTCTTTTATCTTCGCGGATGGGAGGCGAAACTGATATGAGTCACAAACATGATACCTGGGGCTGGATGCTGGCCGTGGATTTTTTCTTTGCCGGTATGGGCGGAGCCATGTTATGTATCGCCGGCCTAGTTGATTTGTTTGGCAATCAACCGGGGATCTCTTTGGTGGGTAACTTCCTCGGCCCAATCTGTATCGGCATCGGTGCCTGCCTGTTAATCCTGGAATTAGGACGCCCCTTTCAAAGCTGGCGGGTTTTCATGAATCCCAAAGCCCTGTTGACCTTTGGTGCCTGGAATATGTTCATCGCCATTGTCTGCGGCTTATGCTACGCATCCTTCGGCATCGCCGGCATACCCTGGCAAACCGCCGCCGGTCTCCGCAAAGTACTGGCAGTGATCTGCCTGGTTTGCGGGCTGGTGGTAGCCACTTATCCTGGCATTTTATTAGGCCAGCATAAATCCCGGCCTTTTTGGACAGGACCCGGGATGATCAGTTTGTTCCTTCTTTCCTCCCTGGTAACCGGATTTGCTGCCCACCTGATTTGCGGCTTGACCACAGGGGCAACGGGCGCCATTTCCCTGCCCGGTGCTTTTAATGGGATTATCGCCGCCTTATTGGCCGTACAACTCATTTTATGGACCGGCTACGTTTGGGGCAAATATGTCTATGGCACCAGTTGGGAGGTTAGCGCTACCCGGAGATGGGTTAACGGCGATTTGTCAAGCCTTTTCAAATACGGTTTCCTGCTGCTGGGTACACTGGTGCCTCTAATCCTGTTCCTGTGGGGAGGAAACTTGGAGGTCATTGCGGCCGTCCTGGTACTGTTAGGAGGCCTCCTCATGCGCCGGCTGGTAATCCGGGGCGGTGAAGAACGCACCTGGCTGCCCGGGGAGAAACTCTATTACGCCAGGCTGCCCGCCGGTGATGAGGATTTCTTGAAAGCCTGGGACAACAAATAACAAAGGTCCCTGCAGGCGCCGGTTTCCATAGGAGGAGAACAGCCATGGATACAGCAAAAAAAGTAAAAACAAATTGTCGTCTTTGTGCTTATCAATGCGGTTTAATTGCCCAGGTAGTCAATAACACCGTCATCCGGGTGGAACCGGATCCTGATCGATTTCCTTACGGCAAGCGGGTACAAAACCGCTGCCAAAGGTGGCGGGCCATTCCCGGCATCCTGGATCACCCCAAAAGAATCAATTATCCCCTCAAAAGACAGGGGCAACGGGGCAGCGGCCAATGGGAAACCGTCACCTGGGAGGCTGCTTTGGATGACATCGCCGCCAAACTCCGGACCCTGAAAGAAAAATACGGCCCGGAAACCGTGGCTACTTGCATCGGTGGTCCCCATACCAACCATTGGCCTTTGCACCGCTTTATGAATTTGTTCGGCAGTCCCAATAATATTGGCATTAACCAGATTTGCTGGAATGCCGCCATCCTGGTTAATACTCTGACCTATGGCTGGACCCTGGGCAACGAACTTGATCCGGACATCACCAACTGTGCCTTGTTCTGGGGCGTCAATCCGGCTCAATCGGACAACTCTCTCTTTTGGCAAAACATCGTGGAGTTTGCTCAATCCGGGAAACCCCTGATTGTAGTTGACCCCAGACAGACCCAAACAGCCAGGCTGGCCACCTTGTGGCTTCCCATTGAACCGGGGACTGACCCCTTTTTGGCCCTGGGCTTAATCCATATCATCATTGAAGATGGGCTGTATGATCACAGCTTCGTGGAACAGTGGTGCCATGGTTTTGCAGAACTGGCCAGGCATGTGGCACCATATACCCCTGAGTATGTCGCCGGCATCACCGGAATTCCTCCTAAGGACATTGTTAGGGCAGCCCGTCTTTATGTCGGCAACGGTCCCGCCTGTCTTTACAGCGGCCGGGCCATTGACCAAATCGGTTACAATACGGTTCCTACCCATCAGGGCTTGGCCATTTTACGGGCCATCACGGGCAATGTGGATGTCCCCGGCGCCTCCCACCTGACGGAGATGCCCGATTTTATCCCGGAAATAGACCTGGAAATGAGCGAGCAGACCGTTGCCTCTTTTCGAGGCAAACAGCTTGGCCGGGAACGGCTGGTGTTGCAATCCTACCGGGGTTATGAAAAACTCCGGGAGAATACTTTAAAACAGGGCAAGCAACTGCCCATGCGTTACTTTACCTCCGCTCACCCCGACCTGGCCTTCCAAGCCATGATCGAAGGAAAACCCTATCCCATCAAAGCTCTGATGGTGATGGCCACCAATCCCCTGCTCACCCAGCCCAATACCAAACTGGTCTATCAGGCCCTGAAAAGCCTGGAGCTGTTGGTGGTCCTGGAATTATTTGAAACGCCGACGACCATGCTGGCCGATTATGTGTTGCCCATTGCCGGCGTCCTGGAGAAGCCGCTTTTTGAGTATGACCGGGGAACGGCCAATGTTGCCTATGGGGGGGAAGCAGCCGGTGAGCCTTATTACCAGCGTCGACCGGACTATTACTTCTGGCGGGAACTGGGGATCCGTTTGGGTCAGGAGGACAGCTGGCCCTGGCCAACCTACCGGGAAGCCCTGGCCCAGTGCCTGAAACCCACAGGTTTGACCTGGGAGGAGTTTTGCCAAACAGGGCTTTACTGTCCACCTGTCGAATATTATAAATACCAGTCTTTAGATGAGCAGAACAGGCCTTTGGGATTTGCCACCGCCAGCGGCAAGGTGGAATTATACAACCGGTTACTCGAGGAACTGGGGGGCTCTCCCCTGCCCCAGCCTAAAAAAATTGCCGCGCCGGATCCCCGCTTCCCCCTGCAGCTGATTACGGGGGCAAGGGTCCAACCCTATTTCGCCTCCAGCTACCGCCAGCCGGCAGACTTGCGGGCCCTTCACCCGGAACCCCTGGCGGAAATGAGCCCCGCTACGGCAACAGCATATGGTTTGGCAGAAGGTGACTGGATCCTGGTGGAAACCAGACACGGCAATGGGCGCTTCAAACTGAAATTCACACCGATGCGAGAGCAAGTGGTGAGCATTGAATACGGCTGGTGGTTCCCGGAACTGGATAACAGGGAACCGGAACTGGGAGGGCTGTGGTTATCCAATGCCAACAACCTGACTTCGGCCAATTTCCCTGATGCCGAACCCCTCATCGGCACCTGGAATTATAACGGCATTCCCTGTCGCATTGAAAAGATAACTTAAGCAGTTTCATGCATGCTGGAAAGGAGTGCTTTAAAAATGGCCTCAAAACATGCCCTGATGATTTTCACCAAGGCACCAACACCGGGAGTGACCAAAACCCGCCTCACAGAGGAAAAAGGGGGGATCCTTACCCCGGAAGAAGCGGCGGAATTGTACCGGGCCATGTTGTTGGATGTAGCCCAAATTGCCACCGAGGCTTTAAAGGAATTGAACAGCCAAAATCCAACCAACAGCGGTGGCCGGATCCGGGAATACCACCTGGTCATCAGTTCTCCTTCCCCCTCAGACCGGCAACAACTGGAAGTACTGTTGCAGGAGGCTGGCATTGAGCCCTCATTATATATTATCGACCGGGGCAAAACCTTCGATGACCATTTTGATGACGCCTTTAGACAACTGTTCGACCAGGGCTATTACTCGGTGGTGGCTATCGGGGGAGACCTGCCCACCATGCCTGTCAGCCATCTAATCCAGGCTTTCCAATGGCTGTCCCATTTTGCCGGCACCTCCGAGCAGGGCGGCTTGGTACAAGCTCCTTGCCAGGAATGCGGTGTCTCTCTCGTTGGCTATACGGCAGATACACCCATCGATTCCCAGGGTGTTTACTATAACTTGGATGGGGTCCCTGCTTTGGACGCTTATATTCACAAAGCAGCCCAAAAAAAGATTCCCGTGGCTTGTTTGACTCCGGTGGCCGATATCGACGACGTTCAGGATTTGGCCCACAGCATTTCTTTGCTCCGGGCCATGGCCTATGCCCGGCCCTTTCAACGGGATCTTTATCTTGCCCATCGTACCCTGGCCTGGATAGATCAATCAGGGATCGTTGTCAACACCCCTCCCAACTTGAATCATGACCCTCGTTACGAAATTGATTTATAAGGGTGATACCATGAAACCCAGACTGGTCTTTGCGGAAGAAGCCGATACAGGGCAGCTGAGGGACATTTTCACTGGTTACGGCATGGATCTCAGCGGCCCCATCCATCACCATGTAGTGGTCAAAGACGGGACAACGGTCATCGGAGGGGCTAGGCTGGTACAGCTGGAACCGGATTTTTTCTTTTTGGAAGTGATCGGTGTCAGCCGGGATTATGGGCGTCAAGGCTACGGCAGTTATCTTTTAACCAGCCTAACTGCCGACCCCTGGCAATACTGCCGGCAGTTAAAGGATTACCCCGCTGGGGATGCCTCTTTTACCATCGGCACTCTGGCCAGGGGCAGTGCCCGGACTTTTTACCAAAATCACGGTTTTTTCCCGGCCAGTTGGTCTGCCCTGCCGGAACCCTATAACCGGCAGTGCAACTCCTGTCCCGACCGGGAGTGTTGCCACCCTACACCCATGCTCTATACCGGGGCCCGGCATTCCCCAACTGCCACAGAAAGCAGGGATAATCATGACCAAAGGAAACTCCTTAAGTAAGATTTGTCACCAGATCGCCCAAGAATGCACGGAATGCTCTCAATGTGTGGGTGAATGTTTTTTCCTCCGGGAGACAGGCCTGACCCCGGCGGAAATAGCCCGCAGGGAGCCCTCGGTGGAGGAGGCCTATTCCTGCACTCTCTGCGGCCTCTGTGAGATCCTGTGCCCGGCCTCCCTAAGCCTGAGCACCATGTTTTCGGCAGCCAGGAAGAAAGCAGTGGATGAGGGCCGGATGGAGATCGAAGCATATCGTTACATGTTCCCCGATCGCCGGAATCACCTGATGAGTTTTTACCGGAAACACCGGGGACTTCATTACGCTGATTTATCTCCCGACAGGGAAGGCTCCTCCGCTTTTTTCCCCGGCTGTATTATGCTGACTTATTCCCCTGAATTGGTCAGGGCGGTTTTCGCTAACCTGCAGGACACCCGGCGGGAACTCACCCTGATTACCGACTGTTGCGGCCTTCCTTTGGAGCAATTGGGCCTTCAAGCCAGGCATCGCCGGTACCTGGCCAACCTGCAAGCAAAGCTGGCGGGACTTAAGCTCAAGTCGATCATCACCGCTTGCCCCAACTGTTATTATCAATTGTCCCCCCTGCTGTCCCCCTCCGGGATTAAACTGCTCACCGTTTATGAAGCACTGGACTTTGAGACAATGATCGGAAATCATCCCTACCCGGCAAGCCGGGGGGAATTGATCACCATCCATGATTCCTGTCCCGATCGCCGGGAAGGCATTTTTGCCGGACAGGTCAGGGATGCTCTGAAACGAAAAGGATACACCGTGATGGAACTGCCCAACAGCAAGGAAAAAACCACCTGCTGCGGCAGCGGGGGACAGGTTACTCATTTCCGCCCGGATCTGGCGGAAAAGCTGGTAGAAAAACGATGGCAGGAATTCCGGCAGACCGGGGCGCAAATCTTCGCCGCTTATTGTCTTGGTTGCGTACTTAATTTAGCCAAAAATTCCGGCAGCAATAAGGTACAACATGTGCTCAACCTGCTC
>JAAZDD010000157.1 GCA_012512955.1 Clostridia bacterium | reverse complement strand
ATCTTTAACAGGCTGTGGAACAGTTTGCGGTTGGGCAATACCGTATTAAAGAGGAATTTTTGCGCTGCCGGCAGGCCTTTCTTGGCTATATAGCGGTTTCTCAGTTCCAGGATCAGTTTGGGAATGTCCACTTTTCCGGGACAGACTTCTTTGCAACGGCCGCAGCTGAGGCAAAGATTCTGCAGTTCTCCCGCCTCATCAAATTCGTTGAAAAAGGCGGTGAGAATGGTGCCGATACCACCGGTGTAAACGTCTCCGTAGACATGTCCCCCAACTCTTTCAAAAACAGGGCAGACATTCAGGCAGGAAGCACAGCGGATACATTGTAATGCTTCGTTGAACACCGGATCATCCTTCATGGTGGAACGGCCGTTATCCATCAAGACAATGTGGAGCTCTTTGTCTACCACAGTACCGTCCGGCAGGGCAGTGGGGGTGGGACCGGTGATCAGGGAGACGTAGCTGGTCAGCTGCTGGGCAGTAGCACTGCGAGGGAGGCACTCCAAAACCGCCCGTACATCGGCGAAACTTTCCACCAGTTTTTCCAAACCTACCAAAGCCACATGAATGGGAGGCATGGACGTGACTAAGCGGGCATTTCCCTCATTGGTGACCAGAACGAGGGTACCGGTTTCCGCAATTGCCGCATTGGCTCCGGAGATGCCCATGCCGGCGGTCAGAAATTTTATCCGCAGTTCATCCCTGGCTACTTTTACCAACCGGGGTATATCATTGGTCAGGCGCTCGTTGACTTCTTTGGAAAAGATGTCAGCTACCTGGTCCCTAGTGAGATGGATGGCCGGCATGACCATGTGGGAGGGACGTTCACCGGCTAACTGAATAATCCATTCACCCAGATCGGTTTCCCTGACCTCAAGGCCATGTTCTTCCAAATAGGGGTTAAGGTGAATTTCTTCCGAGGCCATGGACTTTGATTTTACGATCAGTTTTACCTTGTTTTTAACTGCTACATCTAAAATGTACTCCTTAGCTTCTTCGCCGGTTTTGGCAATGAAAACCTTGGCTCCCCTGGCCTCGGCATTTTTCTTGAACTTTTCCGCCAGTTCCCACATTTGCCGGGACGCAGAACCTTTCCGCCTGGCTATCTCTTCCCGGAATACCTGAAAATCTCTGCCTTCATAAGCCTTGGCCCTGGAATCAAGGTAGGAGTCGGCGAAACGCCCCAGGGCTCCTTGTAAATTCTTGTTATTCAAAGCCTGTTGAAGCTCTGTTTTCAAGTCCCTTCCTTTGCTCATCAGGTGTCACCTCCCGGCTCATCAATAAAAATGATTTTCAGTTGGGAAGGACCGTGAACACCGATGGTCAAGACCCGCTCGATATCTGCCGTCCGGCTGGGACCGGTGATGAAGGAGATGTAGCCGGGGAAGCGGTCTTTTTGCTGAGCCAGCCGCTCAAAGGCCTCTTTCAAGTCGGCTACCAGTGAGCCGGTTTTTACCAGGGCCACATGGACCTGGGGCAGCATGGAAACCAGCCGCTGGTTGATATCGGTACAGTCTTGCTGTAAGGAACCAATATCCGCTACGGCCAGGTCCATTTCGGACAATCCCAGGTGAGCCTCTTCAGCGTGGGTGCGCAGATCTTCAGTGTAAACCGGTACCGGCAATGAGACACCGGCCAAACATTTAGCCACCAGCCGGGAAGGGGCGGCAGCTACCTTGGTGGTACCGCTTTCTTTGACCAGGGTGGTCAGCAGTTCACCGGCTTCCCGGATGTCTTTGACACGATGCACTTCTGCAGCCGCAGCTTCTGCCCTGCTCTTGAAGAGCCGGTAAAGTTCTTCAAAGTCCGGTGTCATTTTATCCCTCCTTTGTTATTGGGCATTCCGGTAAGACTGGGCCAACAGTTCTGCTGTATGGAGCACTTTTTGGGACATTTTCTCCTGGGCGATGCCGTCATTTAACTGCATGCGGCAGGAACCGCAGCCTGTGATTACATAATCGGCGCCGGTGGATTGGATGTCATCCAGTTTATGCTTCAGGATCGCATAGGATAAATCATAGTGAGTCAGGCTGAAGGAACCGGCTCCGCCGCAGCAGCGATCCGGTTGTTTCAGCGAATTAAATTTAATGCCCGGTATGCTTCTGATTATTTGCAATTGCTGCTCTGCTGCATTCATGCTCCGACCAATGTGGCAGGGTATATGATAGGTAACGGTGGCTTCCACCGGCCCCAATTTGCTGTGATTTAAACCCACAACATCCACCAAAAACTGGGCAAAATCATAGGTTTTTTTCGCCAACTTTTGTGCTTTTTGGCTGTACTCCGGATCATCCTTCAACAGCTCTGCATAATTCTTTTGAAAAGATTCTCCACAGGTACCACAGACGGTGATGATGGCATCCACTTGGTACTTGCTGAACAGGTCCACATGGGATTTAGCCATTTCGGTGGCAGTGTCAACGTCCCCGTGGACCAATACCGGCAGCCCGCAACAGTGCTGGGCTTTGGGCACGATGACGTTGATTTTGTTGTGCTTCATGATCTCCAGGATTGCCTTACCCACGTCGGGGTAAGCAAAATTGGTGGTACATCCGGAAAAAAAGGCCACTGTCATGCGGGCATCCGGTACCGGATTGTTTTCCGGCACCCTGTTTAAAAAGGAAGGGGCTGCCAGTTTGGGTAAGACCCGGCGCAGCACGATCCCGCTAATGGGGACTCTGGCGCTCTGGCCGTCCTCCCTCTGTTTGAAGAATAATCCCTGGGTGCGGGCTCCCAACGCCAAACCGGTTTTGAATAAGCCAGGGTTTGACAAAACTTTGAAAATCAGTTTTTTGACCGGCGGTAAACCTCGCTCTTGGGCCAGTTTTGCCCTGGCTGCCAGCACAATTTTGTCAGGCTGTACACCGCAGGGACAGGCGGCAGCACAGGCTTTACACTGTAAACATGTTTCAAAGATCTTGGCCAGCCTTTGGGTGTAGTCCAGTTTGCCTTCCAGTACCGCTTCGGTTAATTTGATTTTTCCCCTGGCCACTGTTCCTTCTGCTCCGGTTTCTTTATATAAAGGGCACACGGCCTGGCAGTTACCGCATTTCATACATTTGATGGTTTCCTGCTCGATCTCAGGAAATTGTCTCAAATAGTTCACTTTTGACCCCCCTTAACGGAAATCATTTTTCCAGGGTTCATTATGCCTTCGGGATCCAAGGCCGTTTTGATTTTGCGGAGGACTTCCATTCCGTTCTCACCCAGTTCCAGCTCCAGGTATTTGGCTTTTGCAATACCGATACCGTGTTCGCCGGAAAGGGTACCGCCCAATTCCACCGCTTTGGCGAAAATTTCATCTACCGCTTTGTGGACCCGTTCCATTTCTTCTTTGTCCCTGGCATCAGTCAGAATGGTGGGGTGTAAGTTGCCGTCCCCTGCGTGGCCGAAAGTACCGATATGCAAATTATATTTTTCGGCTATTTGTTCCAGGAACAACAACATTTCCGTAATTTTGCTCCGGGGAACGGTGGCATCCTCCAGTACCGTGGTGGGCCTGAATTGGGCTAAGGCAGGCAGCGCTGCCCGGCGGGCGGTCCAAATTTTCTCCCGTTCTTCTTCGTCTTTGGCGCGCTAAAGCTTACCGTTATTTTCTGCAATTACTCTTTCCACCGCCTCCGCTTCCCTGGCCACCACTTCGGGAACGCCGTCCACTTCGATGAGTAGAATAGCTTTGGCATCAGTGGGTAAACCAACTTTGGCAAAGTTCTCCACGGTGCGGATGGTAACCTGGTCCATGATTTCCAGGGTGGCGGGGATGACTTTGCTGCTGATGATCCCTTTAATGGCGTTGCCGGCATCCTCCAAACTGGTAAAGGAAGCCAGCATGGCTGCTCTGCTTTCCGGGGCGGGAATCAACTTCACGGTGATTTCGGTAATAATGCCTAAAGTACCTTCGGAACCGGTGAACAGTTTCACCAGATCATAGGCAGTGACGTTCTTGACGGTTTTGCCGCCGAAGCGGGCCACTTTGCCGTCGGCCAGCACTATTTCCAGGCCCATGACATAATGCTTGGTGACACCGTATTTCAGACCCCGGAGTCCGCCGGCACATTCCGACACGCTGCCTCCCATGGTCGCAGTGGTCACGGTACCCGGATCCGGGGGATAAATAAGACCATAAGGTGCCACCGCGTCATTCAGGTCCTGGATAATTACTCCGGGCTGGACCACGGCTACCAGGTTTTCCGCATCAATTTCCAGTATCTTATTCATTTTCAACAGGGACAGGACAATGCCACCCTTGAGGGGTACGGTCCCGCCGCAAAGGTTGGTGCCGGAACCACGGGGGTAGATGGGAGTTTTGTATTTTAGAGCAATGGTGACTACTTTTGCTATTTCTTCGGTAGAGGTAGGTGTTACGACTACATCGGGCAGGGGATTGGGCACATCAGGGGTAGCATCAAAGGAATAACAGACAAGATCCTCTTGATCGGTAATGACATTGTCTTGCCCCAGTGCCTCAATCAGTTCTTTGACCAACTGGTTTTTGGACATGGTGCATGCCTCCTTTTATCACATAAGTGATCAATCCGCCCTCAGGAGGGTAGTCGGAGGTCCGCCTGCCTTCCTGATCTGGGGTAGCCTGGTGGTCTGACCACTAGGCCCTAATGCCAATATTCAATATTTTTTTAAAAAATCCTGCTAAATATGTTGCAAAAATAAAAAACATTGCAAAAACCTGCGCTTTTTGGGCAATAAATAACCTTATCACCGGAAATTCCACTGGAATAAGGCCGGGGGCATTAGGCCAAAATAAGTTAAACAGTTTACTCACTAAAGGAGGTTTTTGGGGTTGAGAAAGATTTCCCCTGCGGAAATGCTGCAGCTGCGTGAATTGCTCCAAATGGAGACTAATGCCTTGGCAAAAGCGAAAGTAGTGGAGCCCCTGGTCCAGGATCCGGAGTTGAAAACTCAAATAGCTTCCGGGATTCAGGCCGGGGAGGCTCGCATTAAAGGGATCCAGCAGTTTATTACGGAGCATCAGTTGGTGGAAGTGGAGGTGCAGCATTAATGGTCTCATTACTGCAAAACTTGATGGGTGCTGCCGGAACTAAATTGAATGATCAAGTTATTGCCAACGATGCCCTGATGGGTCTGAAAGGCGGGGCGGTGGCTTATTTGGGAGCAACCCTGGAATCGGCTACCCCGGAAGTGAGAAGAATGTATGCCGAGTACCTGTCGCAGATGATCATGGCTCATGAGGCCATGACCGGTTTGGCCATCAAGAAGGGTTGGTATCATCCTTATTTGAATACGGAAGAGCAATTGAAGCAGACTTATCAACAGGCAGAATGGGTGCTCAATCCCCAAAGTTAAAAGGGTAGTTGGCATAAAAACGGCTTTCCACATTAAGGAGGGCCGTTTTTCCTTTTTTCGCGGTCATTGCCGGATGCCAACCTTGCTCAAAACCTGCTACAATTACTTATAAGAAAAAGCAAGCGGAAAGGAATGGTTCCAGTGAGTAATCCTTGCGGCACTACCCGGGCCAAAGTATTCGAAGAAGTCCAAGTTAACGGTATCCTTGTCTATTTCGGCTCCGGCGTCAATCCGGTCAATTCTCCGGCCCAGTTTTTCGTAGCCTGGGGCCGGGATGTACTGGTTAACGGACTTATTCCTACATATAACAAAGAAACCCCCGAGGAGGGATTTCTCTGGTTTGTGGACGAAGATGAGGCGGAAAGGAAATTTGAGGCGGTCGCCCAGCAGTTGGCAACCTATAAAGAAAAATAATTAAAAAGAACGCTTCCATAAAAGAGGGTTATGGACTGAATTATCTAAATATTTTGTATAGGCATAATTATTCAAAGGGGGCGTTCCTGTGGCTTACGAAACTGTGATCTTGAACAAGGAGGACGGCATAGCGGTTCTCACGTTAAACCGTCCGGACAAGCTAAACGCTGTTAACATGCAGATGCGGGAGGAAATTCTGGGTATCCTGGCTGAATTGGAGGCGGATCCTGAAATCCGGGTGTTAATTGTGACCGGTGCCGGCCGTGGTTTTTCCGCCGGAGCGGATATTAATGAATTCGCTGCCGCCAGTGAAGATCCGGAACTCCAAAGGACCGTGAACCAAAGCCTGTTAGCCATGGCCAAAGCTTTTTATGAGTTCGAAAAACCGGTCATCGGCGCCATTAACGGTGTAGCCGCCGGAGACGGTGCCCAGTGGACTTTGGCTTTTGATTTGAATATCGCCTCGGAAAAAGCCAAATTCGGCTGGCCGGCTACCGCTTTGGGCATCCTTTGACCTTACGGTATTATTAGACTTCCGGTGGAAGTCGGACGTTTCCGGGCCAAAGAAGTGTTGATGACGAAAAGATTTATCACGGCGGAAGAAGGAAAACAGTGGGGCTTTATCAATCAGGTGGTTCCCCACGAAGAATTGATGGATGCTGCCATGGCTTTGGCGAGGGAAATCATCCAAATGCCGCCCTTGTCCATAAGGGCCGTCAAGAAAGCGGTAAACAGGGGTATGGAAGGCTACGAGTACGCGGAATATGTGCTGGGTAACTTGCAGAAAACGGAGGATGCGGTGGAAGGAGCCTGTGCCTTTTTGGAAAAAAGGCCACCGGTCTTTAAAGGTAAATAAATTTAATTATTATCACTCCCTGCTTTTGCCGCAGGGAGTGTTTTTTTCTCAACCGGGTTGCAATTGAAAGGGATTATGGTTATCCGTGTCTAAAGAAATCTATATTTACAATCATGTTATCAAATCAAGAAAGGAGCTTGTCTGATGATTATTGGGCGTAGTAGCGATATAGGCGGAGTCCGGTTGCAAGGAGAAGGGATCAACCAGGTAACCAAATAGGTGCTGGTTTCACCGAAAGAAGGATGGGAAGGCTGGGTAATGCGGCTCTTTGAGCTGGAACCGGGTGGTTATACTCCCAAGCACAGTCACGACTGGCCCCACATTAACTGGATTGCCGGCGGGGAGGGAACGTTATACCTGGACGGCCGGGAACATGCAATTAAAGCGGGGGATTATGCTTATGTACCCAATAATGCACCCCACCAGTTTAAAGCAGCGGAGAACAGCCCGTTGAGCTTTATTTGTATAGTTCCGGAAGAAGGAGATGTGTAAAAGGGGGCCGTTATGCGCAACTTCATTGAATATATGGAGAAAAACTATAGCCCCAAGGTGCCCAAAAGGGCATGGTTGCCTCAAAAGAAACCGGTAATCAAAAACGGGACCAGGATTATCATTGTGGGCGGGGGGATCAGCGGCAGTTCTCTGGCCCGGGAACTGTTGATTTTGGCCACCAAAGAAAACATCGATCTCGAGATTAATCTGGTCAATAGTAATACCTGTAACTATTGTGGCGGCTTAATTACCAATTTGGCTCAAGGAACCCTTGAAGAAATATATCAATTGTCGGTGCCAAGGGAATTGATTCTAAGGGAAGTTAAAACCTGTGCTTATGTGACCAATGAAGGAAGTGTGGAAATAGATCTCCGCAAAAAAATGATTGCCACCCTGAGAACCAGTAAATTTGGGATTCTGGGGTTTGATGATTCCATCAAGAGTAGAATTACCGAAGGTTTAGGACCCAAAGCTGCTGCAATGTTAAGAGTCTTCGAACCGACTCTGGTTCGCAAAATTTTTGCCCCGGAAGCAAAGGAGGGAAAATGGAAAGTACGGCTAAGCCGTTTGGATCCGCATAACAGGCCCGTGGAATTGGAAGGAGATGTGCTGGTGATGGCTTCCGGCTTTAAGTCTTTAAACCGGCCCATGATGCGGGACTTTGAACAGCAAACCGGCTATAGTCCTCCTCCTTTGATGGAGGCCAGTGTGACGGAGATTTATACTGATGAAGCAGTTACCAATAAGATGAATGACCAGATTCTCATTGTGGACAATATTGTGCCCGGTGCAGTTATCGCCGTTATTCCCAAAAGTGATTATTGGGTTACGGTAACCTCATTAGGAAGGAGGCTCACCACCTCCGATGTGGATTTATTGTTTAGTGCTGAAGCTGTCAAAAAATATCTGGATTTACCCTCTGCAAGCCAGTATTTGCGCTGTAAAACCATCTGCCCTGCCCAGGTTTTTACCGGTCCGTCCCGAAACTTCTACGGAGACGGCTGGGTGGCCATCGGAGACTTAACCGGATACGGGCGTGTACTAAAGGACGGTTATTTTGCCTCCTTTTGGGAAGCCCAGCTGGTTGCCCATACTCTCTTTTATCATGGCGCTCAAGCCTCCGATTTTCGCCGGTATTATCACCGGCCTCTAAGAAAGTTTTTGTTGGATAACCGCTTTGGGATGTGGCTGTTCAAGATCAATCTCCGGTTGGGGCAGTTTCCTTGGTTTCGCAAGCTATTATTAGCTGTGGGTCAGTTGGAGGAGGAAAGAAATCCTGCCGGCAGTTTTATGCACAGTGCCACTCGTGCCCTGGCAACGGGAGATTTGAGTTACCGCCTGATTACCCTTTTTTATGTTTTGGGTTTTTGCAAAGCTTTTATCAGGCCCAGAGCCTTGTTAAGTTTGGTTCGACAAGGACCCGGCGTCTCTTAATGCCGGGTTTTTATTATTAATGGAAAAAATAGTACAAAAATACTGTTGACGGGGCATCAGAAGGATGCTAAAATACCTACAAAACCAAGTAAACTGATATGATTTGGAGGAATTAAAATGAGTAGGATTTTAAATCACATCGCCGAGGCCATCGGCAGGACTCCCCTGGTCAGACTGAATCGCATTAATAATACCCAAGCGGAAATCGTGGCCAAAGTGGAATTTTTTAACCCGGGAGGCAGTGTGAAAGACCGGATTGCCTTAAGTATGATTGAAGCGGCGGAACGGGAAGGATTGTTGAATAAAGATACGGTTATCGTGGAGCCCACCAGCGGCAATACGGGTATCGGTTTGGCGCTGGTGGCCGCAGCCAAAGGGTATAAGCTGGTGATCACCATGCCGGAAACCATGAGTGTGGAGCGACGGAACCTGCTGAAAGCTTTTGGCGCGGAAGTAGTGCTTACTCCCGGTAAGGAAGGAATGGGGGGTGCCATCAGAAAAGCGGAAGAGTTGCTGAAGGAATACGATAACGCCTTTATGCCCCAACAATTTGCCAATCCTGCCAATCCGGAAATCCACCGGCGGACTACGGCCCTGGAAATTTGGGAGGATACCGGCGGGCAAGTAGACATTCTGGTAGGGGGAGTGGGTACCGGCGGTACCATTACCGGCGTGGGGCAGGTATTGAAGGAGAGACTCCCTCATATAAAAGTGATTGCCGTAGAACCTCAATCTTCCCCGGTGCTCTCCGGTGGGCAGCCTGGTCCCCATAAAATACAGGGCATTGGTGCCGGCTTCGTTCCCGAAGTATTGGACCGGGCAGTACTCGATGAGGTGATTCAAGTTGCCGATGAAGATGCTTTCGAGACAGCCAGGCAGTTGACCCGCCAGGAAGGGCTTCTGGTAGGGATCTCCGCCGGGGCGGCAGCTTTTGCGGCCTTGCAAGTGGCTAACAGAGAGGAAAATGCAAGCAAACGGATTGTGGTAATTCTACCGGATACCGGCGAGCGGTATCTCTCTACCCCCCTCTTTGCCTAAAGAAAACCAGATCCCCGTCAAGCGAGGGTTCCGGCAAAACCGGAGACCTCGGCTGCCGGGGATTTTTTTGTGCCTGTTGACAGCGGCGTTATTAGTGTATATAATGAACATATACAGTAATAACAGATATGAACATTAAGGGATGGTTCTATGGATTTGATTATCGTCAATTCAGCTGCGGAACCCATTTATGAGCAGATAGTCCGCCAGATTAAAGCCATGATTTTACGAGTGCAGTTGAAAGGGGGAGATCCCCTTCCATCCATCAGGGGCCTGGCAAAAGAGCTGCAGATCAGTGTGATCACCACCAAAAGAGCCTATGACGAATTGGAAAAGGAAGGGTTGATCGTCTCCGTCGGGGGCAAGGGTTCCTTCGTGGCGGAACAAAACCCAGAGCTTTTGCGGGAGAAAAAACTGAAATTGATTGAAGACAAATTGGCCGAGGCGGTGCAGGACGCCAAAATGCTGGACTTGAGCTTGGAGGAATTACAGTTAATGCTGAAGCTCTTGTACGAGGAGGTTTGACGATGGAGCCTATTTTAGAGGTTAAGGGATTACGAAAAAGTTTTGGGGATTTTACTTTAAAGGATATCAGTTTTTCACTGCCCAGGGGATTTATTATGGGTCTGATTGGCCCCAACGGCTCCGGTAAGAGTACCACTATCAAGTTAATTATGAATTTGCTCAAAAAAGAGGCCGGGGAAGTCAGGGTCTGTGGGTTGGATACGGACCGCCATGTACTGGCAGTGAAACAGAAAATAGGATTTGTTTATGATGAGAATCATTTTTATGATGAACTGACTGCTTTGGAAATGAAAAGAATTGTGGCCCCTTTTTACCGGGAATGGGATGAAGAAGCCTTTAATTATTACGTGGACCGGTTTCAATTGCCCGTCAGGAAAAAGATCAAAGCACTTTCTAAAGGTAATAAAATGAAATTTGCCCTGACGGTGGCCTTATCCCATCAGGCGGAGTTGATCATCATGGATGAGCCTACCGCAGGATTGGATCCGGTGATGCGGTCGGAATTATTGGAAGTGCTGGTGGAGTTGCTTCAGGATGAGAGAAAAGGAGTGCTTTTCTCCACTCATATTACGACGGATCTGGATAAGGTAGCGGATTATATCACTATGATTAATGAAGGAAAAGTAGTGTTCAGCGTAGCTAAGGATACTTTGCAGGAAACCTGCGGCTTGGTAAAAGGAGGCAAAAGTCAGTTAACCCCGGAAATAAGGGACAGGTTGATTGGTCTGAGGGAAGGGAGTTTCGGCTTTGAAGGTTTGACTACAGATCGAAAACAAATGGAGGCCCTGTTAGGGGAACGGGGCGTGATTGAGAGGCCCACTGTGGAGGAGATTATGGTCTACCTGGTGAGGGGGTACGGGAATGCTGACATTAGTCTTTAAAGATATACTGGTGCAAAAGAACAGACTGTGGTTGATTGTTTTTTATGGTGTTTTTATGCATATCGCCCTGTATAGCTTAGGGGATATCGGTGCCTATGGGGGTGCTGCGGTAGGAATAACTTATATTTTTGTGTTGGGGGCTTGTGCTCTTGATGATAAAAACCGGTCGGAGATCCTCCTGAACAGCCTTCCCATTAGTCGTCATAGTTTGGTAACGGCAAAGTATTTGACTTCTTTATGGTTTCTGGCCTTAGGTCTGGTTGTCTCAACTTTGGCAGGAACCGTGGCTCACTTTGCCGGTCTTGACAGGGGATTGGTTAATCTGGGAACGTTGGCTGTTATTGTTTTCACCGGATTGTTATTTATTTCCTTGTATTATCCGATTTATTTTCTGTTCGGTTATCTGAAAGCGCGCTACTATAATACCCTGCTTTTTATAGCGGCCCTATTTGTACCGGCCCTTTCGGCGACGAAGGTCAGCGGAGTTGGACTGCCCGCTTGGTTAGGATATTTCCTGGAGTGGTTCAATCGTTCTCAGGAAGCCATGGCCCTGGGTTTTTTGGGTGCCGGTTTACTTTTCGTCATTATTTCCCTGTTGATCTCTATAAAATTCTATCAAGAGCGTGAATTTGCTTAAAGCTGCCGGGTTAGGGGTTTGTACCGATAGTTATTCTTTTGGTAGATATAAACAATAAATATAGCTTAAATACCGGTGTGTAGTATTGTATACTAGAATGAGGAAGGGAAAGTAAAGGGGGTATAGCAACTCAGGCTAAAGTATTGTTTGTGTAGTTTTCCGGGTTATGAAAAAAGAGGAGGAGAATAATGAGGAAGAGACTGCAAAAAGGACTAAGCTTAATGCTGGCAATGACCTTGGTCGTCGCGTTGGCACTTCCGGCCGCAGCCGCCGGAGAATTGAACCTGAATGTAAACGGCAAAGAGGTTGCCGCTGATCTGATCCTGCAGGATGACAGGAGCTTCATTGAGGTAGGCAGTCTGGCCGCGGTGAACGGAGCGGAAGTGGAAGTAGCGGATGAATTAAAGGTGACTGTTAACAGTAAAACATATGTGCCTTTGCGTACCGTGGCAGAAAATCTGGGCTTCCAGGTAAAATGGACACCGGGACTGGTTGAGCTGGAGCGGGCAACTGAGCCGGAGCAGGCTCAACAGGTGAAGGACGGACTTACCGCCATGGACGTTCTGGTTAAGTCCAGCCAAGCTTCCCAGGAAATCAATACTTACAGTATGTCAGGCTTTATTAACCAAACCATGGTCATGGAAATGGACGGAGAGGAATTACCCATTGAAATGACTTCGGAACTTGTTGGCCAAATCCAGAATGAGCCTTTGAAGATCTATATGAAGCAGACCGTCGAACTGCCGGGAGGAGTTCCCGGGGGCCCCGGTGAAGTGCCCGAAGAAATGGCGGGAGCCATGGAAGTAGAGACTTACATTGATGAGGAATTCATGTACATGAAATCCCCCGGCCAGGAAGGTTGGGTGAGGATGCCCCATTTCCTGCCCATGGAATTGTTGAAAGAGCAGCAGGATATTACCAATGATCCCATCAAGGCTGCGCAGCAGATGCTGGAAATGGGTTATGACCCCAGCTTCGGTGAAGATGCGGTGATTGAGGGACGGGATTGTTATACGATTAAGGCCTCCATCGATATGGCCAAAGCAATGGAAAGCCAGCAGGAACTGCTCCAGCAGCTCATGGGCAGCGTAGGACAAATGACGGTTGCAGAAATGGGCGGGGAAGTGGACCCGGCTCAACTGGAAGCTTTTTCGCAGGCTTTTGAATTGATCCTGGCAAAAATACTGGAAGAAGGAGTATTTGATTATCAGGTAACCATGTTCATTGATAAGGAAACCTTCTTGCCGGCCCAGATGAACTTGGCGATAACCATGAAGCTTGATTTCAACATGGCGGAATTCATGGCGATTATCAGTGAGGCTGTAGGCGAGGAACTGCCTGAGGAATTGCCGGCAGGACTGCAAGTAAGCCTCAAACTGGACAGTGTGCAGCAAGGGGAGATCAGGGTCTTTGATTTCGGTGCCGAGTTCGCGGAGCCGGATCTCACAGACGTAATCGATGCAGGGGGACTTTTTGAAGGTTTGGGTCCTGTTCCGGCAGAATAAAGTTTTCGGGAAAGAAGCATCGTTTGTTGGCGGTGCTTCTTTTTTCCTGCCCGGGGTAAAATTGTGAGCAGGAATTTCGCTGTTGTTCTTGAATTCTATAGTGATATCCATATCCATTGGACAGGGATTATTTTTTTTAGCCTAATTCCGGAAACCGGTCTGGAACAGAAGAGGAATAAGGAAAAACAGAGGTAGGGAGGAAAACCATGAAACGTTTGATGACGGGAAACCAGGCGATAGCCCGGGGTGCCTTTGAAGCAGGTGTGACTGTGGCCTCCGCTTATCCCGGTACCCCCAGCACGGAAATCATAGAAACCATGGCAACTTATCCGGAAATATATGCCGAGTGGTCTACCAACGAGAAAGTGGCTTTGGAAGTGGGAATAGGAGCCTCCATCGGCGGCGCCAGAGCCTTAGTGGCCATGAAACACGTGGGCGTCAACGTGGCGGCGGATCCCTTGTTTACTTTTTCTTATACGGGGGTAAACGGCGGTTTGGTGTTGGTTTCCGCCGGTGATCCCGGGATGCACAGTTCCCAAAATGAACAGGATAACCGTAATTATGCCAAATTCGCCAAAATACCGGTGTTGGAACCCAGCGACAGCCAGGAGTGCAAGGATTTTGTCTTGTTGGCTTTCCAACTCAGCGAGCAGTTCGACACTCCGGTGATGGTGCGGACCACCACCCGGGTGGCCCACGGCCAGTCCCTGGTTACTTTGGGAGAGCGCCAGGAAGGGCTGTTAAAGGATTACGAAAAAAATCCCCCTAAATATGTGATGCTTCCCGGTTACGGCAGGCAACGGCATCCTGTGGTGGAGGATCGCCGGAAAGCATTGGCTGCATATAACGAGACGGCGCCGGTGAACCGGATCGAATGGGGCGACAAGAGAATAGGCGTCATTACCAGCGGTGTAGTCTACCAGTATGTGAAGGAGGCACTGCCGGAAGCTTCCGTTTTGAAACTGGGAATGACTTTTCCATTGCCCCAGCAATTGATTAAAGACTTTGCTGGGCAGGTAGAGAAACTGTATGTCATTGAAGAACTGGAGCCCTTTTTGGAGGAGCAGATTAGAGCTTGGGGTATTGAAGTGGTAGGCAAAGAGTTGTTCCCCAGGATCGGAGAGCTGAGTCCGGAATTAATCGGTGCCAAACTGGGAGATTGGCAGCAGGAGGCGGCAGTGGCGGCAGAAGTGCCCAACCGTCCTCCCGTGCTTTGCCCGGGATGTCCTCACCGGGGTGTCTATTATGTGATTAACCGGCTTAAACTGACCGTTTCCGGGGATATCGGTTGCTATACCTTGGGAGCAACACCGCCCCTGTCGGCCATGGATACCTGTATCTGCATGGGGGCCAGTATCAGCGGTGCCTTGGGTTTGGAAAAAGCCCGGGGCAAAGAATTTGCCCGGAAACTGGTGGCGGTCATCGGGGATTCTACTTTTCTCCATTCCGGTATTACCGGCCTCTTGGATGTAGTCTATAACGGGGGCACTTTTACCACCCTTATCCTGGATAACAGCACCACCGCCATGACGGGACACCAGGAACATCCGGGTACCGGCTGCCGGGTTGACCATACTCCCGCTCCGGCAGTGGATTTGGAACAATTGGTCCGCTCTTTAGGGGTCAAGCGGGTCAGAACGGTGGATCCTTATGACTTGGCAGAGGTAGAGCGAGTCTTGAAAGAAGAAACAGCGGCGGAAGAAGCTTCGGTAGTCATCGCCAAGCGGCCCTGCGTGCTGTTAAAAGGTCACCAGCCCACCGGCGGCCCGGTCCGGGTCGACGAGAGCCTGTGTACCGAGTGCGGTCGTTGCCGGCGACTGGGTTGCCCGGCTCTGGTTTTTAAGACGGCTAAGCCTTCCGTGGATACCACCTTATGTAACGGGTGCGGTCAATGTGTTCAAGTCTGTCGCTTTAATGCCCTGGTGAAAGAAGGTGAAGCCAATGACTAAAGTCATGAATATCCTGTTGGTGGGTGTAGGCGGTCAAGGTACTGTTTTGGCCAGTAAGGTCCTGGGCCAGGTAGCTTTGTCCCTGGGTCAGGAAGTGAAAGTGGCGGAGATTCACGGCATGTCCCAGCGGGGTGGCAGCGTAGTCACTCAAGTCCGTTACGGGGAAAAAGTATATGCGCCTACCATTCCCCTGGGAAAGGCCGATGTGATCCTGGCCTTTGAAAAGATGGAAGCCCTCCGGTGGTTGCCTTATCTGAAAAAAGGCGGCCGGGTGATTGTCAATGATCAGGAGCTCGATCCCATGCCGGTCATTGTCGGTTCCGTGTCCTATCCGGAAAAGGTGATTGAACAACTGGCCGTCCATGGGCAGGTTACGGTAGTGCCGGCGTTGCAACTGGCCGAGGAGGCAGGCAATGCCAAGGCCACCAACGTAGTGTTGCTGGGTGTTTTAGCCCAAAGCTTGGGGATTGAGCCGGAGATTTGGCGGCAGGTTTTAGCGGATTCCGTTCCGCCGAAAACTTTAGCCGTCAATAAAAAGGCTTTTGAATTAGGGTTGAATTATAAAGCCGAAGACGTATCATCTGTTTCCTGAACAGGCTGTTACCGGTAAAATGCTCCCTTGCAGTAGCAAATTCCAGGACTAACCTGACGCTGCAAGGGAGCATTTTCATTAAATCAGACAGGGTGGTCCTTGCTTAACTGCCGGAGTTTCCCTAAAATAAAGATATAAGTGAAAAGCGTCACTTACTTTCAGTTTTGCCTTTCGCTCTGCCACAACGGAAGGAGGAGACCGAAATGAACCAGGAACAAGTATACCACCGGTTACAAGACTATTTGAGAACTCAGGCCAGGGAGAAGAACCTGCTGGATACGGCAGTGGTAGTCAAAGGCAGGGTCTTGACTACTCAGGAAGCGATCGGGAATCCTCAACAAAAAGATTTTCGATTGTTGAAAGGAAAAGAAAAACTGTTGCAGGCTGAGTTCAAGGGCTGTAAGGGACAGGCCTTTACCGACAGTCCGGGGGATTTTGAGGGAACTTTAGGTGAATTGCTTGAACGGCCCATTAACAGCAACTTTGAAAAAGCTTCTTTTATTGCCGTCTTGAATGCGGTAATGCGGTATTTGCAACTGGTTGAGGGGACTATTCATTGTAAAGATGAAGAACCGGGTGAATGTGCCGAAAAGCTGGTTTCTTTCATCAAAGAGAACTACGGGCAGCCTCGCATCGGTATGATCGGATTGCAGCCCGCTTTACTCAAAAACTGTGCCCGGGTGTTTAACGTAAGGATAGTAGACATGGATCCGGATAATGTGGGTAAAGAAAAATACGGAGTGCCGGTGGAAGAGGTTGCCAAGACCAAGGAAGTACTTGATTGGTGTGATTTGTTATTGGTTACCGGCAGTACGGTTGCCAATGGCACCGTCACCGATTTTCTTGACTTGGGCAAACCCACAATTTTTTATGGAACCACCATTGCCGGTGCTGCTGCCGTTTTCGGCCTCAACCGGTTTTGCCCCTGCTCCAAATAATGTTGAACGAGAGATTCCGGAAATCTGTTTTGCCGAATGAAAGTGCATGATGAGGTAACAGTGCTCGGAAATGAAAAAGGCCGGTTCGAGGTTTTTGAACCGGCAAGAGCATTTTATCGGCTAAGGCTCAGGTTAATACGGCACGGTTTGGACAGCAGGCATGGTTCTTTAGCGATGATTTTATCAATTAACAAGTCTCTTTCCCTTCCTAAAAAGCACGCCCTAGCAGCATCCCTGTCACTTAAGGCCTCAACCATCATGCGATCTATTTCCAATATTTCACGGTAACAATTGTAATCGGCCACTATTTTGTGGTCAATGTCGCTGTTTACTTTAAATAGTTCATGCATAATTTGTTGATAAAACTTATTGCCGGACATTTTGACCACCGTCAGTCCAAAAGTGGTTTCGTGAATATAACGTTCATGCATAGGGGTTCGGACAGTAAACTGTTGATAAAAAGTGTTGGTCATTTGCTCAAGGTTTTTGATGTCTCCCAGGGGGCATGAACGTACAATCAGCCGCAGTGCTTCAATCCAGATTAACCTGGATAAATTTAAAATATCTCCTGTTGTTGCCTGGATTGTTGTGCCCGGAGCCCATGCCCGATCCAGTTCCAAGTTCGCTGACAAAAAAGGGTTTACATAAGTACCACTGCCTTTTGTTGTTTGAAGTATTTGCCGGCCTTCCAGGGTTTTTAAAGCATCACGAATTACTGTTCGGCTGACACCGAAAAGACGGGACATTTCTTGCTGCGAAGGCAGTTTTTCACCTGGGGCCATGGCTCCTTTTTTGATTGCCGAAATAATAACATCAATGATCTCCTGAGTACGAGAGTTGCCATTCCTATTGTTGCTCATATGTACTCACCGCCAGTCTGGGCTAAAGTTCTGGTTGTCATGAAATCTATAACATTATTAAGTATACCGCATTGCCTTTGCAATGTACAAGTCAGAGAAATATCATACTAATTTTTTTATTTTTTAAAAGGTGTATGACAACTTTACGGCGAATAGGGATACCAAAAGCTTCCGGAAAGGAGGGTAGTGAGTTCCCGGTTCTGTTGCTGGCAGCTGGTATTTTCAATTTTATTTAGGAGGTCATGCGAAATGGCTGAGCAAGCAAGAAAACCTGTTGCCCCTTACATGGCTATCGGCTTATCCACAGTAGTGTATGGTGTTCGGGAACGGAAGGATATTGCACGTAACCTAAATATTATTGAAGATGCGATCAGAGCTTCAGTGGAGACAGTCAATATCAACATGCCAGTGAAGATTGTTGCACTTGCAGAGGGTGCCTTGACCGGCTTTACCGATGAAGTATTTGATTTGCCTCATGCGATGGCGGCCAGAGAATTGTTTATTGACGTTCCCGGGGAAGAAACAGAGCGGTTAGGTAAGCTTGCCCGGGAGTATCAAACTTACATTATTGTTCAGTGCAAGGCCAGATGGCCGGAAGTTATTGATGATCGATACTTCAATACCATGTTCATTATTAACCCTGAAGGAAAAGTGGTACACAAGGCCGCCAAAAACCATGTTTGGTGCCGGGAACGTTCCTGTACTCCCCATGATGTGTATGATCGGTGGGTGGAGTTATTCGGTGACGGAATCGATGCCTTTTATCCGGTGTTGAAAACAGATGACATTGGCAATATCGGCACTATCTGCTGCAGCGACGGAGAGTACCCGGAAGCTGTAAGGGCCTTGGCCTTAAACGGTGCGGAGGTTGTTTACCGGCCCAGTGAAGCAGGGCCAATGACCACTAACAGTTATCCGGGGGGAGGAGGCTGGATGGTCCAGAACCGCGGCCATGCCCAGTTTAATTCCGTTTATATGATTTGCCCCAACGTTGGTCCGGTATTTGTGCATCCGGATATGGAACATCCCTTTGATGTGGGCGGCGGTAGTTCCCATATTGTGGACTATTACGGCAATATCATCTCGTATACTGCTTCCGGCTACAACAGTATGGTAGCGGCTGTTATTGATATTGAAGCGCTGCGCCAATTCCGGGTAATGAATCTGAACAGCAACTGGACTAAAGATCTGCGTACGGAATTGTTCAAACGTATGTATGAACAACCTATTCACCCCAAGAATCTGTGGCTGCATGAAGAACCATGGCACCATGATAAGGCCGATGAAATCTATCGCGGCAATATTCGGCGCCTGTTGGAACGTGGTACCTATACAGCTCCGTACCATAATTTCCCCGGCTGTCGTTGCCAGTCACCCCCTACTTCTGAAGCAGAATGGCGGGAAATGAAAGCTCAATGGGAGAAAAAATAGGCTGGGAACGCGGGGAAAGGAGGGGCAGGCCTTATGGAAGGGAAGGAAAGCCTGCAGCTTGAACAAATGGGTTACCGCCAGGAATTGAAGCGAGAGATGGGTTTACGGGACCTGTTGTTCTACGGCTTGGGGATGATGGTTCCCATAGCTCCGGTCGCTATTTTCGGAATCGTGACTGTTGCTTCGTTAGGTCACATGGCCCTGGCTTATCTTCTTGCCATTATTCCCATGTCCTTTGCTGCCTATAGCTATGGACAGATGGCCGGGGCCTATCCCCTGGCCGGAGCGGCTTACGCCTATACTCAAAGGGTGTTTAATCCCCATCTCGGGTCTTTAGCCGGGTGGAGTATGCTCCTGTCCTATGTGGTGATGACTGCTTTCAATTACGTGATCATGGCTACCTTTTTGCAACCCATGTTTCCAGGTTTGAATTACTGGACCATTGTTTTAGTGTCTATTTTGATTGTGACAGTTGTTAATTTGGTCGGTATCAAAAATTTGTCCCGGATCAATACTATTTTAGTCATTTTTATGTTTATCGCAGTGGGGTATTTTGTGATTGCAGCAGCAAGCAGTTTGTCCCAGGGAGTTGGCCTGGGGGCCTTTACCATGAAACCCTTTTATAATCCGGAGACTTTTCAGTTTTCCGCTTTGATGGCCGGAACAGCCATCGCCTGCTTTTCCTTCTTAGGCTTTGATGCAATGGCCACCATGGCTGAAGAAGTAAAAGAACCTGCAAAAAACATTTCCAGGGGGACAATTCTGGTTTGTTTCGGTGCGGGCTTCTTATTCATACTACAAGCCTATTTTGCCCAGGCTATTTTTCCCGATTTTAACAATTTCCCTGATGTGGATGCGGCCTTTTACTATGTTGCCCTGCGCGCCGGCGGTAATGTGTTGGCTACATTTCTTAACATGGCTTTGGTTGTAGGATCACTGGCCAACGCTATTGATGCCCAGGCAGGGGTATCCCGGATCCTCTATGGGATGGGGCGTGACGAAGTATTACCGTCCCGAATCTTTGCCTATGTTAATCCCAAAACCGGAGTGCCGACATACAACATTTTAATGATTGCCGGCACCAGTGTTGTATTGGCAGCCCTTTCTTTGGAGATAGTTACTTCTTTAATCAATTTTGGTGCTCTGATTGGGTTTATGCTTGTCAACTTGTGTGTAATTAAACACTATTATTTTGATCAACAAAAACGGGGTCCAAAAGGATTATGGGCGTATTTACTGGTACCGTTGTTTGGCTTCTTGGCTTGTTTTGCCCTGTTTATCAGCTTATCGACTGAGGTTTTGATTGGCGGGGGTTTATGGCTGCTGCTCGGTGTTATTTACCTGGCAATAACTACAGATTTCTTTCGCAAAAAGCCCCCCGTTATGTCGTAGAATCAGAGAAGAGCTATCTTGGCCAAGGTAGCTCTTCTTAAATTGTGTTTGGTTATTAGCGTTTTTCAATTTCTTTATTTGGCCTTAATACTTGCACCCAGGTTTTGCCTTTCACCGGTTTGATGGGATTACCTTCCTCATCCAGGTATTCCGTAGGAGAATTCAAGTCTTTTTTTCGCCAAGTACCGGTCAGGTACTTTCCTCCCAGGAAATATTCCGCTTTTCCTTCTCCAATCAGCTCTACATCAATATGGAGTAATTTGGTACCCAGGTTCCGGTGGCGGGCGAATTGGAAAATCAGGTTTCTGGCAGCCAATTGTTCCCCTGTGGCTTTAT
>JAAZDD010000156.1 GCA_012512955.1 Clostridia bacterium | reverse complement strand
GTGGTAGGTAATCCAGTTGCTTCCATGGTTCCTAAACCAGACTTATTTGATTATCGCGAAATGCGAGCGTATTTATCTATTGCAGCAACAAGAGTCAATCCGAGATCATTTTTGAAGAAGAAGCAAAATGACAGACAAAAAACAATTAATAAGTATATATTAACACTGTGCCAAAGAGACAACCGGTGCTCAAACTCCAAAGAATGCAACAAAAACCAAATTTGTAAGCACCCCGAAAAAGTGTTAAATAATTTGGATTTAGACTACCAAAGCGAACGTATTAGTAATGCTTATCAGGAAATGGTAGTTTTCAAGTTTTTTAAAACAGTCTTCAGTGACAAGGTAATCAACTACCAGAACTTTGTTTTGCCAAAGGAAAAGTTGAATCAAATCGAAGCCAAACATCCGCCCGGGACAAGGAAATGGGAGCAAGCTGTTAAAAAGGCCCAAAAGGAGATCTTCGACTCCTTCATGGACACAGTTAAGAACAACTACGACCGCCGATTTGGTTCAGGGTCTTTTGAACTACTTCAAAAAACAACAACCTTAATGCCGCACCTGGATATGGCTTATGCAATTGATCCTTATTGGAACACTGCTCACGGCCACCTGGTATCCGGAGAAAGCAATGCTCAGATTGCTACTTTGGACAATGAAAGCAGACTCAAATTATTAATAGAGACTTTAGCAGAAATCGCTGAGGAATCTTTTGCAACTCTTGACGAGGTTAACCGGCCACAAAGAATCAAACCGCATCAAATCGCAAACCATTTTTTAGAAGACCTTGTTTTTCCCGCTGATACTAAACCAATCAATGAAACCGCTCAAGAACAGTTAGAATCTTACCTACAAACAAAACCTTTAGCACGGAAAGCCGAAGGACAACACCTATGCCCTATCTGCAACAAATCTTTCAAAGACGGTACCAATGCAAAAGCTGATTTTTTGGACAATCCGGAATCACACACCAACAGGGCGCCTGCTCACGGTAGTCCTGGATATAAAGTAATCTGTGACATATGCAAGTTTGAACGTTTCCTCCTTCAACAAATGTTAAAAGGCAAGGCAGCACAAACAATGGTTCTGATGCCCCGCATTAACATTGGTTACCAGTCAGGCCTAGCTTTGCAGCGCCAAGTTCAAAAAATGTGGCAAAAGGCAACTATACTAATGTCTGCCAGTTCACCTGATCCGAACCTGAAGTTTTCTTTTAGTTTGACCGGACAAATCGCTAAAGAACTTCAAGAAAAAAACTATAATCTTATGGGCCCTGAGGAACTGGCTGAAATATTTACTTACCGGGTTGGTAAAGAAAAAGCTCAAGAATACAGGCGGAAAATGAAAGCTTTATTAACAGAGGAATGCCAAGGAGGTCTGGCTGAGTGGAACGCCACATTTGACGTCAACTATGCTACTGAAGAAGAATTCCTGAATGCAGTGGAAAACTCGCTGATCGAAGATGAACTGGGCACTCTACAGGGAATCAGACAAAAAGCTTTTAACTTAATACCCCAAATGGAGTTAATCTGTGAAACCCCGCATTTCATCCTCATTCCCGTTCGCAATCGAATTGCAGTAGGAGACGATTCAGATGTTAACGCAGGTATCCGTGAATTATTTGCCATGCTCATTATTAGTTTATGTCTTGATTGTTCAGTGGCCATACTGAAAGAAGGTGAAGAATTCAGCTTTACAGGAGGTGAAGGCAGCGTTCGAGTTCCCCCCATACCTGCTTTGCGCAAACTAATAGGCTCTGATTGGATTGGGATCAAAGAGGCTCCTTTATGGCTGGAAGCAATTGGAGCCGCAGCCAGGTTGGCGGGTGCAGCTAAATATCCGGAAAGATCGAACTTGTACCAAATTCTGACCAGCCCCACCCCCGGCCATATTCTGCGCAGGCTGGAAATGCAGAACGACAGCGGTTTTGTTTCACCGGAATATTTTGCTGACCTGGAGAAAGTCAAGGAGGTGTTACCATGAGGAAACCGATCATGACTAAAGAAAGCAAATTCGACCCGAAAACGGTAAAGGACAAAATTGAAAAAATCATTGAGGCCTTTGATCTATACCTGGAAAACTCACCTTACCGTTTCGGGCGGAGCAAACACGCCGTAATGGGCCCTATTGCCAAAATACTCGACAGAGCACAAACGGGCTCCTGCTCTCCGGCGGATTTAACCGGTTATGCTATACGGATGCACGAAATGCACCGTCAATCAAATGGTATTATCTCGAATACCGCCAGGCTTCATTTAGAAACCGGTATTTTGGAATTAGTAAATTTAGTAGAGCAGGTCCCTGTTACTGCATTTCCTAAAATATTGGAAAGAATTGATTATGGTTTGTACTATTACCGACGCAAGAGAACCAGCGAATGGCTAAGCGAAATGAGCCAAAAATTCGAACATTTCTTGCGCTCCAAGTATTCAACTGAGGATGAATTAAGAGAAGCATGGAAAGACAAAAAAGCCAGCTTTTCCGGAGTTTTTCCCAGTCGCAACAACAAAGCTTATACCGATGGCAAAGGAACCAGGCGACAAGATATTGATGAATTCTGGCAATCATTGGGAGAACAGAATTATGAGGAGGAATTAGAATGAGTATTAACTTGCTGAAAGAGTATTTTGTTGAACATCCGGAACCAATTATTGGTGCCAAGACCATTCAACTGGTTATTATCAGAGAAATCCTGGACTACACAGTTCTGCGTACTGAAGAAACCAGAGAACTGAATACCGTGGTAACCCCCCTCTCCATTACAGACGGGACTGATACTCGCCGGGTAGCTTTTTTGGCCACTAAGCAAAAGGCGGTAGAATCCCGTGAAATGGAGAGAATGCTAAGAACTGCCTCAGAAGCAGTGGGGCTGAATTATAAGGAATGTTATCTGAAAGATAATTTGTGTCTGTGCTGTCCACGGTGTGCCCTGTTTGGCGGCACTAATACAGAGGGAGGAACCGAAAAAACAGCCAATATTAAGCATCGCATCGAATATGGTACTGCATTTTCCTTATTACCCTTCGAAGAAATAGAAACCTCTTTTGTCTTTAATGCAATTACTGACAACACTCAAAAAACGGGGCAAGCCTTAGGCACCAGATATGTAGTTCGACCGGCTACCGTTTTCCCATCCATAATAACCCTCAAATCAGTAACAGAAATTGAATTAATCCTTACTGTAAAAACCTTGCTTGCGGCTAAAAGCTACGGCGCTGAAACCCGGATCGGCGGGGATGTCCGAAATACAATCGTAGGCATTACAGCCGGCTGGGAGGAAATCATTACCCCTCTGGAACTAACTTTAGAATTATATGAGCAACGAGACGATTTATCAGGTGACACAATCCAAAGCATTTTAGAAAAATACAAAACATACTCAGGCAATCCACAGCAGGTAAACATTCTTACCCCCGAGGAAGTCGATAATACTGTTCATCAAATAGCTAATACAGAATTAACCAAAGACCTGATCAGCAAGGCATACAACGATGTGCTTAAATACCGTGAGCTGCAGAAAGGATAGACCGCCATGACAAAGGTGCTGGACCTTAGCAAAGCAGGAATCTCATTGTTTAAAGGCAAGCTCTTTAACCATGATTACCTTTGGTTCTCGTCATCAGAAATAGCTAAAGTATCAGCCACCTGGCCGGTAATTCACAACTATGCCTTAAGCTATGCACTGTCGCAATATTCTCATGGAATATACATTGGAAGTATTCCGCAGTATGAACAGGATCTGGCAGCTATGCCAGTTTATGCTACACCGGCAATAAACTCTAGCGCTACTAGAACATCCATCACTTTTAATGCTTTAGATGATCTTAGCTTAAGGACAGATACAGGGGGTAAAATCAATACTCCAAATATTGGGAAACGAGTTGTTATTGATCCTTGTTTTCCAGTTGCAAACCGGGCAGCGGTTGAAGAAGGATACGATTTTTACTGCTTTGCAGACAACGATTATCGTCTTCCGGCCGTAGTCAGATTGGGTAAAAAAGGTTGCCCAATACGAATTCATTGGCAACGCATTATTTTGCCCAAGGCTCAGTTTACCGACAATGTAATCACCCCTGCCCATCCGGTCAACCCTTTGGATGTCTCAGGGCAAGTAATCGCGTATGAACCAATTGCAATTCCACCACACATGCTGTTCAGGCAGGCAGAGATTCGTTCCGATTGGTTCATTAACGATAGAGGAAAGATGATTCTGCTTCCCAAACGTATACGACAGAAAATTGAGATCAGGGAACAGGGATGATACGAATGCTGATTCAAGAAGCAAAAAAGCCATTACATCGCCATCCGCGGACGAAATTGCCGCTACTACCACATCAATGTGTTCTATTTGATAAGTGGGAACATCATCAATCATTTATCCTCGCCACCAAGACAGGCAGCGGCAAAACGGCAGCCGTCACATTGCCGGTAATTCACAAGACTGAATCTGCCATTTTTATTTATCCCACCAATGCTCTTATTCAAGACCAAGAACAGTCTATTGCCCATTTGATACAACAAGAGGGGTTAAAAGTCAAAGTTTTAACCCCTCACAATATCCACGAAAAATATGGTGACGAAGATTATCAATTGGTCCGGATTGATGCAGCCAAATTGGAAGAATTCCGCCAGGCTTTAAGGGTCAGGAAAAAAGGTGATGCTCTCCTCCGCATTTTGCAGCCGGATAAGCCAAAGATTATTCTAACTAATCCGGATATTGTCTACCTGATCTTTTCCCTAAGATATGGGGACAAAAGCGCTGAACTTGTCGGCCATTTTCAAGCTTACCCGACGGCTGTCTTCGATGAGTTTCATCTTTATCACGGCGTCGAACTTGCCCATGCCTTGTTCTTGATCCATTTAGCTCAAGAGTTTAGGGGGTTTCAAAGAATAGTGCTCCTTTCTGCCACTCCTACCCCTGAAGTATTGCCCTTAATAAACAGAGCATTAAACAATCCCTTAGTTATTGACATGCAAAGTACTTGCCAGTATCCTCAGGTTGGTGAGCGTGTTATCTCTCATCACCTTGAATTCATCTGCAATTATGCAGGCACCGATGAGGTAATAACCATCGCAGAATACTTGCACCAAAAGCGCAGCTTATTGCAAAAGGCTCGTGATTCAAACACCGACAGCAATTATGTACCCTGTGTTGTTATCCTCAATTCGGTCATTTCTGCTATTCGCCTCGAGGACAGCTTGGTGGCAATGGGATGGGCCCGGGAGGAAATAGGTGTAATCCGCGGACTCATGGCCAAAGAAGACCGTACTATTGATAACAAACTGGTGGTAATCGGAACCTCAGCCATTGAAGTAGGTATAGACTTCCGTACAGACCTTTTACTATTCCTGGCCAGCGACCGCACCTCATTCTTGCAGCGTTTGGGACGTTTAGGAAGGCACGGCCCCGGAACGGCTGTTTTGTTTGGAGACAGCCGAGAGCATACGGCTTTTACCAGCTTTCCTGACAGTCTTTCTAAAGATCAGTTTGAGGACCATATACGCCTCGTTTACCGGGAGCGAGCTGCCTTCCCATGGT
>JAAZDD010000155.1 GCA_012512955.1 Clostridia bacterium | reverse complement strand
GCGACTTCCTCGTCTTCAAAGGATTCCCGTTCAATGACGTGGCACCAGGGGCAGGTGGAGTAGCCGATGCTTAAAAAGACCGGTTTGTCTTCCGCCTTGGCCTTGGCAAAAGCCTCATCGGCCCAGGGGTACCAGTCTACGGGGTTATAGGCATGCTGCAGAAGGTAAGGAGATTTTTCGTTGATCAGCCGGTTCGGGTTGCGGGTTAGTTTCATCATGACGCACATCCTTATTATTTTAGGCTTTAACCATGTTTTATTCTTTCCGGACCGGTTAATTGTATTCTTTGACCTACTTCAAAAACCCCTTGGCAGTTCACAATTTATCTTCCATGCTTTATAATGATGAAGTCTGAGCGATTATTAAGTGATGGAGTATTGGGGGCAAATTAGATGCTAATTGTCGAACTGCTTAAAGCTGTTTTTCTTGGAGTAGTGGAAGGGATTACGGAATGGCTGCCCATCAGCAGCACCGGTCACATGATCTTGGTGGAAGAGTTTATCCGTTTGGATGCTTCCGCGGCTTTTAAAGAGATGTTCTTTGTGGTGATCCAGTTGGGGGCCATTATGGCCGTAGTGCTTCTCTACTGGCATAAATTAAATCCCTTTGCCTCCGATAAAACCCGGCTGGAAAAGCAAGAAACAATGGGCATCTGGTATAAGGTGGTCATCGGGGTTCTTCCCGCCGCTGTGGTGGGTTTCCTGTTTGATGACTGGTTGAATGAGCATTTATATAACTACCGGACTGTGGCCCTGATGTTAATCCTGTACGGTGTCCTGTTTATTGTGGTGGAAAATCGCAATAAGGGCCGGTTGAGCAGGGTGAATTCTTTTCATGAGCTGAGCTATTCAATCGCTTTCCTGATCGGCATGTTTCAAGTTCTGTCCTTGATCCCGGGAACCTCCCGTTCAGGAGCTACAATTCTAGGAGGGATCATCCTGGGCACTTCCCGGCATATTGCCGCTGAATATTCCTTTTTCCTGTCCATTCCCGTCATGTTCGGAGCAAGTGCGTTGAAACTGGTTAAATTCGGCTTTCATTTTTCCGGCATGGAATTGGCCATACTCCTCACCGGGATGGTGGTGGCCTTTGTGGTCTCCGTCTTGGCTATCAAATTCCTGTTGGGGTACATCAAGCATAATGACTTCAAAATTTTCGGCTGGTACCGTATCCTGTTAGGAATGCTGGTCCTAGGCTATTTTATCTTTTTTGAATAAACGTGGATGGGAAAGGGTAAACCTCAGAAGTTGAGTCCCAATAATTCAAACAGTCCCAGCAGCTTGGCGGCCATGGCCGTGACCGTCACTACCAAAATGATGCGGATCCATTTGTCCCCCTTGGCAACGGCAAAGTTGCTGCCGAGCCAGCCTCCGGCACCGTTGCCGACGGCCAAGGTCAAGCCCAGCACCCATTCCACCTGACCGCTGGCTACGAATACAGCCAGGGATGACAACATGTAAGCCAAGATCACAAACACTTTAACGCTGTTGATTTTGACCAAGCTCCATCCGGTAATCAGGTTGAGAGCGGCAATAATGATAAAGCCTACCCCCGCTTGAATAAAGCCGCCGTAGATTCCCACAAAAAAGAAGGTTATTGCCGCGATTATTTTGCTCTTTAAGTCCTGTTCCTTTTCTGTTTGCCGGTCTTGCGCTTTGTGACGGGGCGGCCGCAGGATCAGGACCAGCACCATC
>JAAZDD010000154.1 GCA_012512955.1 Clostridia bacterium | reverse complement strand
TTTATTGCCGGGTAGCCGAGGAAGACGTGGCGGAAATTGTGGAGCAGCACCTGATCAACGGTCAGATTGTGGAAAGGCTGCTCTTTGAAGAACCTTCCACCAAGCAAAAGGTGGAACATTTCGAGGATATTGCCTTCTACAACAGGCAAAAGAGGATTGTGCTTAATCGCTGCGGTCATATCGATCCGGAAAATATTGATGATTATTTGCAGGCTGAGGGCTACGAAGGTCTGAAAAGGGCTTTGTCCATGCAGCCAACGGAAGTCATCGAGGAAGTGAAGAAATCAGGCCTCAGGGGCCGTGGCGGGGCAGGCTTCCCTACCGGCTTGAAGTGGGAGTTTGCCTACAAAGCTGAAGGCGACAAAAAGTATGTGGTTTGTAACGCCGATGAGGGAGACCCCGGTGCCTTTATGGACCGGAGCATTTTAGAAGGGGATCCCCATGCGGTGATCGAAGGAATGCTGATTGCCGCTTATGCCATCGGTGCTGATGAAGGGTATGTTTATGTGCGGGCTGAATATCCCTTGGCAACCAGGCGTCTGGCCATTGCTATTGAGCAAGCTGAAGAAAGAGGCTATTTAGGTGATAATATTTTAGGTTCCGGTTTCAGTTTCCGCCTGAAAATCAAAGCCGGTGCCGGGGCTTTTGTTTGCGGTGAAGAAACTGCCCTCCTGGCCTCCATTGAAGGCAAGAGAGGGATGCCCAGGGTACGTCCCCCCTTCCCGGCTCAAAGCGGTCTGTGGGGTAAACCCACCAATATCAATAACGTGGAGACCTTTGCCAACGTGCCCCATATTTTGAAAAACGGTGCCGACTGGTACAACAGTATCGGCACGGAAAAGAGCAAGGGGACCAAGGTTTTTGCTTTAACCGGTAAGTTGAAGAACACCGGTTTAGCGGAAGTGCCTATGGGTATCACCATGCGGGAAGTTATTTTTGAGATCGGCGGTGGCATCCAGGGAGATAAGGAATTCAAAGCAGTGCAAATCGGCGGGCCTTCCGGCGGTTGCCTGACGAAAGACCACCTGGATCTGCCCATTGACTATGATTCCCTTATCCAGGCCGGTGCCATGATGGGTTCCGGCGGCTTGGTGGTGATGGATGATTCCACTTGTATGGTGGACGTGGCCCGTTTCTTCCTCAACTTCACCCAAGCCGAATCCTGTGGTAAGTGTACTCCTTGCCGGGAAGGTACCAAGCGGATGCTGGAGATCCTGACCCGCATTGTGGAAGGGAAAGGCACTGAGGAAGACCTGGAAAAGCTGGAGAGTTTGGGTAAAGTGATCAAGTCCACTTCTCTCTGCGGTTTGGGTCAAACGGCTCCGAACCCCGTACTGACTACTTTGAAGTATTTCCGCCATGAATATGAGGCTCATATTAAGGAAAAACGTTGTCCCGCCGGAGCTTGTAAAGAGCTGATCCTCTACCGGATCGATCCGGAAAAATGTAACGGGTGTACCCGTTGCGCCAGGAAGTGTCCTGCCGGAGCCATCAGCGGCAATGTGAAAGAAGTTCACACCATTGATGTGGATAAGTGCACCAAGTGTAATACTTGTTACGAGGTATGTCGCTTCGGTGCTGTCTATAAAGGTTAGGGGAGGGTATTATGGCTAAGATTACAATTACCCTCAACGGAGAGCAAGTTCAGGTGGAGGCTGGCAGCACGGTGCTGGAGGCGGCCAGGGAAGCGGGAGTTTCCATTCCCACCTTGTGCCATCACCCGGCCCTGTCCGGCTTCGGTGCTTGCCGGATGTGTGTGGTCAAAATCGAAGGAATGCGGAACCTGCCTGCATCTTGCGTGACTAAAGTGACTCCGGGTATGGTGGTGGAAACCCATGCCCCGGAGGTGGTGGAAGCAAGAAAGATGATCCTGGAATTGTTGCTGGCTAATCACCCGCTGGATTGTTTGACTTGTGATAAAGCCGGTGACTGCCGTCTCCAGGATTACGCCTATGAATATGAAGTGGCTGAATCCGGCTTTACGGGCGAAAAACACCGGTATGGAATTGACGATTCCAGCCCTTACATTATTCGCGACAATAACAAGTGCATCCTATGTGGCCAGTGTATCCGTGCCTGCAGCGAGATTAAAGGAATGAACATTCTTGGTTTTGCCAACCGGGGTTTTTACACCAAGGTCACCCCTGCCTTTGATGTGAATTTTGCCGATTCCGACTGTGTGGATTGCCATAATTGTGTAGCTGTCTGCCCGGTTGGAGCCCTGCTTCCCAAAGAGTTGGCCGGGAAAGCACGGCAGTGGGAAGTCACCAAGCATGAACTTACTTGCAGTTTTTGCGAATTCGGCTGTAAGTTTAATTTGGTGAAAAAGGGTGATGAAATCATCGGTGTGGAAGCCAAGCACGGCGGACCGGGCCGTCCCTTGTGCCTGAAGGGCCGCCTGGGGCTTGATCTCATTTACAATCCCAGTCCCACTGCAAAACCCCTGATCAAGAAAAACGGGAAGTATGTGCCGGTGGATTGGGAAGAAGCTCTGCGGATCCGGGCCATTATCAACAAACTGAATCAAATGGAAGCTGCCGAGTAACCGGCAAAAAGCCTGAATCAATCTTTACCGGAGTAATCATTGATTCAGGCTTTCTTTTAGGTCGGGGGCACTTTCCAGTCTTTTGGTTTGATGTTCCTTTTGATCCATTCCTGAGACGGCGCCCGGAAAGGGGCGCCGGCAACCAGCCGGTTATCCTGCCACCGGGCGGCTCCGGAACGAAGCATTTCCTCCAGCAGGGGCCGGATAAATTCTTCCGGCTGCAGTTGGAAAAAATAGCGGGCAAAATCCCGGAACCAGCCACAACTGATCAAATAGTTGGTGACCTCTTCTCTTGGTAATCCGTTTTTAATCATTAAAGCATAGGCGAAAATCCGCTTGCAGCCGTGCCAGGCAATTTTCTCCGGTTCCTTCAGCCACTTTTCATAACGTCTCTTTGCTGTATCAATGGCTGTCCGGGGCTTCTCCATCATCGGTCCGTGCCCGGAATAGGCCTTTTGAATGGGAAGCAGGGACACCCGGTCCAAGCCCTCCAAAGCCCTGAGGATGGCGGCAACCCCTTCCCGGAAAATATTCAGCCAGCCAATATCGTCTCCATGAAAGAAATCCCCACAAATTAAAATGCCTTCTTCAGGTTCATAGAAGCAAAGATGTCCCAGGGTATGGGCCGGTATGTGCAGAACTTGCAATGTTCTGGTTCCGGTCTGGATCTCATCCTGATCGGACAGGGGTACATCCACCCGGTAAGGTTCGACAGGCTGATCCAGCCATTCGCATGTACAAGCTTCAAGGTCACAGGAATTAACCAAATGGGCCTCCCATTTGTGGGCCCCAATCTTTACTCCGTAGTGCTGTTGCAGGTAATGGTTGCCTCCTACATGGTCACTGTGATAGTGGGTGTTCAAAATCTGGTACAATTCCTCCGGGGCCACACCTGCTGCTCTGATTAATTGCTCCGTTTCGGTGGCATCGCTGCCATAGCCCGTATCAATCAGGACCGGGAGCTGATCTTTAATCAGTACCATGTTGGCGCTGGGAAATTGCCTTTGAAAGAAAAGGATGCTGAATTCTTTCATCGTCCGATTCCCCTTTAATGCTAATTTAATAATTGTAATGAAAATGTTAAGAACTATTATAGCCTATTTACAGAATAGTTCAAATTAACTGGCCACTATTCCGGATAAATGAAAAAAGATAGCAGGACGGTCGATACCTGCTATCTCACGGCAATTTTCTTAATGGCTTCCAGGCTTTCCCTGGCACAGATACGGCCTTTTTCGATGAACCCGGGTATTTTGTGAAAATCCAGCAGTCCGGCACATCCTGCCTGGGGACGGAGCACCAGGTGGGCATGTTGTTCCGCAATCAGATTGGCGATCCGTTGCCCCATAATATCGTAAGTCTGTAACAAAATATCGATCAAGTTCTTTAAAGGTTCCGTTTCATGAACCCCGAAGCCTAAATCGACGGCAATGATTTTTTCAGCACCCAAAATATTGACAATATCCGCCGGGACGTTGCTGACCAGCCCGCCGTCTACCAAAGTTCTGGCTCCGATAGTCTTAGGGGTGAAAATGCCTGGAATGGCAGAGCTGGCCCGGACGGCTTCTTTGATGGGGACCCGGGCCTGAAAGACGGTCATGGGGGGCCAGGGTTTGGGCGGTATGTGTTTTTCGGCGGTGAAAATCACCGTTTCTCCGGTATGGAGATCCGCCGTTACCACTCCTAAGGGCAGGGGGAGTTCTTCGAAAGTGATCCCTCCAATCATTTTTTCCATGAAGGATTCGATGAAATCGCCCTTGAGAAGACCTTTCGGCAGTGGTAACCAGGAGATGGATTTAGTGGTCATGGTGTCGGCCATGAGTGGTTTGATGATATATTCCTGGGAGGGTGGTATTTTGGGCAGGAAAAGGCCAAAGATTTGCCCGATCTTTTTGGGTGGTACACCGGCTGCATAGAGACTGCCTACAATGCTGCCGGCACTGGTGCCCGCTAAGGCCTGAGGCGGTAGTCCTTCTTCTTCAAGGACCTCCAGGATCCCAATGTGTACCGCTCCCCTGAGAGAGCCGCCGCTTAAAGCCAGACCGTAAGTCACTGGCTTCACCTCCTCAAGCCATCATATGAGCAGGTAAAACCTTTGGTTACCGGCTTTATGGCCAGGAACGAACTGCTGCCCACCAACAGATGTATATTGATTGGCAAAAATGGGAATAAAATTAATCAGGATAGTCAGGGCCCGTTTTGATGCCCGGTGAATGAAGCAGAAATTCATAGAAAAACGGAGATAGTGAAGTAAAATGTCTTATTTCTGGATAATTCAGGGCAATAAGGCATTTGCGTTCTTACCAGCGTCTCCCTATTATTATAAGTGTATATTAGCACTCAACAAAGCTGAGTGCTAACAATATGGACTTAAACTTTAAAGGAGGTTATCTCATGAACATTCAACCTTTGGGTGATCGGGTGGTCATCAAAGTGCTTGAATCAGAACAAAAAACAAAGAGTGGGATCGTCTTACCTGATACCGCCAAAGAAAAACCCCAGGAAGGTGAGGTCGTAGCCGTAGGCTCGGGTCGGGTATCTGACACCGGGGAGAAAATTGCCTTGGAGGTTCAAGTCGGTGATCGGGTAATTTATTCTAAATATGCCGGTACCGAAGTTAAAGTGGACGGAGATGAGTATCTGATTCTCAGCGAAAGGGACATCTTGGCTGTTGTAAAATAAATCGCAGTGGAGGGATAATAATTGGCAAAACAAATCGTTTTTAAGGAAGAATCCCGCCATGCCTTGGAAAGAGGAGTCAACGCCTTGGCAGAAGCGGTGAAAGTGACCCTTGGTCCTAAAGGAAGAAACGTGGTATTGGAGAAGAAATTTGGTTCTCCCACCATTTCCAATGACGGTGTCAGCATCGCCAGGGAAATTGAACTGGAAGATCCCTTGGAAAATATGGGTGCCCAGCTGGTTAAAGAGGTAGCCACAAAGACTAATGATGTGGCCGGCGACGGGACAACCACCGCCACTGTCCTGGCCCAGGCCATGATTAGAGAAGGCTTGCGGAACGTGGCTGCCGGCGCCAACCCCATGCTCATCAAAAAAGGAATCGAAAAAGCCGTTGCCACTGCCGTGGATGCTTTAAAAGATCTTAGCAAGCCGGTAGAGAGCAAGGAAGCTATCGCCCAGGTTGCGGCCATCTCCGCTAACGATCAGGAAATCGGTGGACTGATTGCCGAAGCTATGGAGACGGTAGGCAAAGACGGTGTAATCACTGTTGAAGAATCCCAGGGCATGGGAATTAACCTGGAAGTTGTTGAAGGAATGGAGTTTGACCGGGGCTACATATCCCCTTACATGGTCACTGACACTGACAAGATGGAAGCAGTGTTGAATGACCCCCTGATTTTGATTACCGATAAGAAGCTTTCAGCCATTAACGACATACTGCCTATTTTGGAAAAAGTGGTTCAGTCTGCAAAACCTCTTTTGATCATTGCGGAGGATGTAGAAGGCGAAGCCCTTCCCACTCTGGTTTTGAATAAGATTCGCGGTACCCTCAACTGTGTGGCCGTTAAAGCTCCCGGCTTCGGCGACCGGAGAAAAGCCATGCTGGAGGACATTGCCATCCTGACCGGCGGTCAAGTCATTACCGAAGACAAAGGTCTTAAACTGGAAAATGCCACTATGGATATGCTGGGTCAGGCCCGTCAGGTCCGGGTGGGCAAAGAGGAAACGGTTATTGTTGAGGGCAAAGGCAGCCAGGCTGAGATTGAAAAACGGGTGGCTCAAATCAGAAGGGAATATGAAGAGTCCACTTCCGAGTTTGACCGGGAAAAACTCCAGGAAAGACTGGCTAAGTTGGCCGGTGGCGTGGCTGTGATCCAGGTCGGGGCCGCGACCGAAACGGAAATGAAAGAAAAGAAACTGCGGATTGAGGATGCTTTGGCCGCCACCAGAGCTGCCGTAGAAGAAGGAATCGTTGCCGGCGGCGGAACTGCCCTGGTTGATGTGGCTCCCGCCCTGGATACCATTGAGTTGACCGGCGATGAAAAAACAGGTGTTGCCATCGTCAGGAGAGCTTTGGAAGAGCCCCTTCGTCAGATTGCCATTAACGCCGGCGCCGAAGGCTCCGTGGTGGTAGAAAAAGTCAAAGCCTCTGACAAGGGCGTTGGCTATGATGTCTTGACTGAACAGTATGTGGATATGATTGCTGCCGGTATTGTGGACCCGGCCAAAGTGACCCGGTCGGCCCTCCAAAATGCGGCCAGCATTGCGGCAATGCTCCTGACTACAGAAGCATTAGTTGCTGATATTCCTGAGGAAGAACCTCCTGCCCCCGCAGGCATGCCCGGCGGTATGGGCGGCATGATGTAGAAAAGCAGTCTGTAATAAAAGGCACCCCATGAGATGGGGGCCTTTTTCTCTGCTTTTTGACAGGAAAATGTGGTATGATCATTACATGTTTGTTGCATGTTTACGCTTTAAACCGGAAGGGATCGGAATATGGGGGAGAAAAAACGGAGTTTGCTTGAAATTCATTTGGCCGTGTTACTGTTTGGCCTGGCCGGCATTTTCGGCAAATTGATTTTGCTGCCTTCACCCATCATTGTGTTGGGAAGGGTATTTTTTTCCAGCCTTTTCTTACTGCTGATAATGCTGGTGTTAAAAATAGAATTGAGGTTGCAAAGGAAGCAGGACTACTTGTACTTCATCTTGCTGGGTATTATCCTGGCGGTCCACTGGACCACTTTTTTCCAATCGATTCAAGTGTCAACGGTGGCCATTGGACTGCTGACTTTTGCCACATTCCCTATTTTTATCACCTTTCTGGAACCGTACTTTTTTAAAGAAAAAATTCTTTTATCTGATATCGTGTTAGCCCTGGTTACGTTCACCGGTATGGTGCTGGTGGTTGACAAGCCGGAATTGAATAACTACCTGTTCCAGGGTGTTCTGTGGGGGTTGGCTTCCAGCTTCACCTATGCTGTTCTGTCAATGCTCAATCGAAAATATGTCCAGGATTATTCTAGCTCTTTAATTGCTTTTTATGAACAATCTATCGCCACACTGGTCTTAATTCCTTTTCTCTTTCTTTACCGGCCGGTCTTTACCGTCAAAGATGTGTTGCTCATTGCCTTATTGGGGATCGTGTTTACCGGAATCGCCCATACCTTGTTCATCAAAGGCTTGAAAAATGTTAAAACCCGGACCGCCGGTATTATCTCCGGTCTGGAGCCGGTGTACGGTATTTTGTTTGCTATGTTGATTATTAAAGAAATCCCTACTTTACGTGAACTGATCGGGGGAACTGTCATCCTGGCTGCTGCCTTGCACGCCACCCTGAAGGTAAAGTAAAGCCTTTCATCAAGTGGTAGGATGAAAGGCTTTACTTTGATGGGCTGATCATTAAGCTTAGTAAACGGCAGCCAGTTGAAATTGGGCTACAATTCCCTGAAGCTCCTCGGCTAAACTGGCCAGGGATTCGGCCGAGGCGGCTATTTCCTGGATGGCAGCCGATTGTTCCTCTGAGCCGGCGGCCATGTCCGTGGCGGCGTTTTCCACCTCAGAGGCTACCTGATCAATGATTTGAGCTGATTGGAGGATTTCTTCTGCTCCTTTGGACAATTCTTCAGCACTGGCGGCCACCTGCTGCAATTGGTATGCGGCTTCCTCAACTACGTCGCCAATATCTTTGAAAGTCTTAGCCCCCTCCAGGATCACTTCAGTCCCTTTGGTGATCACTTCCGTACTGTTGTTCATGGCCGTTACCGCTTTGGCAGTATCCGCCTGAATCTGGCCAATCAGCGTGGCAATCTCTTTTGCCGCAGTTTGGGATTGCTCTGCCAGTTTGCGTACTTCTTCCGCTACTACCGCAAATCCCCGGCCCTGGTCTCCGGCCCGGGCTGCTTCGATGGCGGCATTAAGGGCCAGCAAATTGGTCTGGTCGGCGATGCCGCCGATTAAACCTACAATTTGTCCAATAGCCTGGGAACGGCTACCTAATTCATTAATAATATTGGCGATATCGCCGGTCACCTGGTTAATGCGGTCCATTTCTTTAGCGGCCTGATCCATGATGGCACGGCCTTGCTCGGTTTGGGAAACGTTTTCTTCTGCAGCACCGGCCAATTGTCCCACTGTAGCAGTGATTTCCTCCACGCCGGCGGAGAACTCCTGGATCGTAGCCGTAGTTTCCTGGACCTGATGTCTTTGTTCCTGGGCACCCTGTGCCAGTGCCTGGGAGGATTCGGCTACTTGATTGACGGAATGGCTGGTTTGTTCCGTGGAAGCGCTCATCTGCTCGCTGGAAGCGGCCACACTTTCAGAAGCAGTCTTTATTTGCAATAGGATCTTTTTCAGATTGCCTGCCATGGTGTTAAAGGCAGCAGTTAATAAAGCGATTTCATCTTTTCCGCCGGCTTGCAAAGGCTCCCCGGTTAAATCGCCTGAAGCAACCCGATTGACGGCACCGGACAAGAGCCCCAAGCGCCGGGAGATAGAGCGGGATACCAGCAGATTAAAGATGAGAGTGAACATTAAACCGACCACGGTAACAGCTACCAATTGGACCCGGATCGTTAAGTAGAGTTCCGCAATAGCTTTTTTTTCTTGTTTCCGCCGCTGTCATATTATAGTCGATTAGGTTATACATACTCTCGATACTGGCTACTCTTTTGGGTAGAATATCCGCACCCATGGCTGCTGCTTCAGCTTGGTTCCTTGCCGACAGTAGATTTTTAGTGCTATCCAGGTAATCATTGTAAATACTTTTTACTTTTTGAAATAGTTCTCTCTCTTGTTCGTTGACAATTAAGGTCTCATATTGGGCCATTATCTGGGCAAAATCCGCTTCATATTTCTCCAGATTGGTGGTAAAGGCCATTCTGTCCATGTTGGTGGCATAAACCGGACCCAATATGGCCAGATTTTGCAGGACGCTGCGGGCTTCGTTGGCCAGAAGCAGTTTATTCATGTTCCGTTCATACATGATTTCTGCTTGTTCATTAATGGTGCTGAGGCTGGAGATCCCCATGAAGCCGATCAACAACAGGCATAATAAGCCTACTGAGGCGGCCAGCAGCATTTGTGTGGCAGTGTTAAAATTGTGCAATTTCAGCATAAGGTTCCCCTTCCTATTCGATGATGTTATGTTGGCCTTAGATTAAGGATCTGCTCTAATTTAAACTTCTTTACTCCATAACCACCGTCCTTTTTAGTTTTTATTTTGACAAAATACTCATAATTGTTACTATATTCGATTAAGAGCAAAGGACCCCTGCTTTGTCCAATATTTCATTTATATTGCAAAAAAATTGTAGAATAATGCCGAATAAAGGGCTTTGGGAAGGTGTTGCAAATATTTTAAAAATATGTCATTGTTAACTTAAGAATCAGAATAGTTCTGAAATTGGGGTGAGTATGGGTGCCGGTGACAAAAAAAGGACGAAACGGAATTACCCTGGTATTGAACGAACAATGGTGCAAAGGCTGCGGTATTTGCGTTTTTTTGTGTCCTCAAGGAGTCTTGCGGCTAAAGCAGGGAAAGGCTTTCGTCTACGAAAAAGACGCTTGTATCGGGTGCCGGAATTGTGAATTGCATTGTCCTGACTTTGCTATTCTAGTAGGAGGGGAGACTTCTTGAACACTGGTAATAGACAAATCCGTTTAATGCAGGGGAATGAAGCTGTAGCGGAAGCTGCCATTGCAGCGGGAGTGCGGTTTTATGCAGGTTATCCTCCCCGATAGGAACTCATCTGTGGTATATCCGGTGACCGTCTCCAC
>JAAZDD010000153.1 GCA_012512955.1 Clostridia bacterium | reverse complement strand
GCGGTGGTCAATGCCCTGGGTCATCCCTTAGGGCCCTTCCGGCTGATGGACCTGACCGGCATTGATCTGGCCTATTATATTGGCATGGAACGCTACCAGGAAAGCAGGGATCCCAGGGATAAACCCTCACCCCTGGTAGTGGAAAAGTTCGTGAAAAAAGAGTGGGGCCAAAAAACCAAAAAAGGCTTCTACACTTACGAGTAGGAGGAGGGGAAAATGACCAGGGAAGCGGTTATTGTCTCGGCAGTGCGTACGGCCATCGGCCGGTCCGGAGGTGCCTTGGGCAAAGTACCTCCCCACTGGTACGGTGCCGAAGTGATTAAAGAGGCCCTCAGGAGGATCCAACTGGACCCCAAGGAAATTGACGATGTGATCTTCGGCAATTGTCTCAATGCCGGGGGGAATATTGCCCGTCTCTGTGCCCTGGAGGCGGGATTACCCTTGGAAACACCGGGGCTCACCATTGACCGCCAGTGCGGTTCCGGTCTCAATGCGGTGAATTTGGCGGCCCAGGGGGTCATGGCCGGCTTGGGAGAGGTCTATATTGCCGGGGGCACCGAGAGCATGTCCCAGCAGCCCTATGTGATGGAGCGGGCGGAGTATTTCAGCAAGGTGCCCCCTCGTTTCCGGGTGGGTTTCCAGCTGTCCCCCGACAGGATCGGTAATCCCCCCATGGGTATTACGGCGGAAAACCTGGCGGAAAAGTACGGGATCAGCCGCCGGGAACAGGATGAATTTGCCCTGAGCAGCCAGCAGAAGATGGCCCAGGCCCAGGCCCAGGGTTTGTTTGAAGACCAGATCCTGCCCCTGACGGTTCCCAAGAACAAGAAAGAGACCATGATCTTTGCCGTGGATGAACACCCCAGACCCGGGACCACCCTGGAAGGGCTGGCGAAACTGCCTCCTGCCTTTAAGGAAGGGGGAACCGTTACCGCCGGCAACAGCTCCGGGATCAATGACGGTGCGGCGGCAGTGGTGATTATGTCTCTGGAAAAAGCAAAGGCCTTGGGGTTAAAGCCCATGGCTAAGATCCGTTCTTTTGCCGTAGCCGGTGTTGACCCCAACATCATGGGTATCGGGCCGGTGCCGGCGACCCGGAAAGTCCTGGAACAAACAGGATTGTCCCTGGCCGACATTGATCTGGTGGAAGTCAATGAAGCCTTTGCCGCCCAGGTCTTGGCGGTGGACCGGGAACTCAAGTTTGACATGAGCAAGGTGAACGTCAACGGCGGTGCCATTGCCCACGGTCATCCCATTGCCGCCACGGGAGCCATCCTTACCACCAAACTGGTTTACGAAATGGAACGGCGGGATGTCCAGTTTGGCCTGATCACCGCCTGTATCGGGGGCGGCCAGGGGATTGCCACCGTCTTTGAACGAATTTAAGGTGCATAGTTTTCGGAATTGATTGAATAAACTTGATTCAGACTAGCCAAAAAAAGGGGGATCTGCTGATGGAGAACAAAGTGTGGTTAAAAAGCTACCCTGCCTCAGTAAGACCAAATGTGGATTATCCCAACATCTCCTTGGGAGAGATGCTGGATCAAACAGTGGCCAGGGTACCGGAGCATGTGGCCATGATCTTTGCCGGCCGGGAGATTACCTACGGTCAGTTCGGCGCCCAGGTTAACCGTTTTGCCAATGCCCTGGCCGGCCTGGGAGTGAAAAAAGGAGACCGGATTGGCCTGATGGGGCCCAATTGTCCCCAATGGGAAATTGCCTACTTTGCCCTGTTGAAGCTGGGAGCCATTGTGGTGCAGACCAATCCCATGTATGTGGAAAGGGAGCTGGCTTACCAGATGAAGGATGCCGGTGCCACCGGGATCATCGTCATGGATGCCCTCTATCCCCGGGTGAAAGCGGTGCAGGGGGAAACGGACATCAGCCTGGTCATTACCTTCAGTTTCCAGGGTCAGGTGATTCAGGAGGAAGGAGTCTATGACTTCAATACTTTGATTGCCCAGGCGGGTCCTACGCCTCCCCAGGTGGAGATCAATCCGGAAGAAGATATCGCCGTGCTCCAGTATACGGGAGGAACGACGGGAGTCTCCAAAGGGGTCATGCTGACCCACCGGAACCTGATCGTCAACAGTTACCAGATCATCGAATGGTCCGTCAATGTGGAGTTCGCCAAGGAACGGGTTTTGACAGTGCTTCCCGTCTTCCATGTTTACGGCATGAGCAACTGTGTCAACAATGCGGTGGCTATTGCCGCCACCCAGATTATCCTGCCCCGGTTTGAGGTGGAAGAGGTCCTGGAAACCATCAAACGGTATCAACCTACTTCCTTCCCGGGAGCACCGGCCATGTACATTGCCATCAACAACCATCCCAGAGTAGCAGAATATGCCGAATACCTGGCAGCCATCAAAAACTGTGTCAGCGGTTCTGCCCCCCTGCCCCTGGAGGTGGCCCAGCAATTCAAGGCAATTGCCAAAGGCCAGGTGGATATTGCCGAAGGTTACGGCCTGTCGGAAGCCTCCCCGGTTACCCATTGCAACCCCATTGACCGGCCCAGCCGTCCAGGTTCCATCGGGTTGCCCTTCCCCGATACCGATTGTGTCATCATGGACCTGGAAACGGGAACCAAGCCCCTGCCGCCGGGAGAGATTGGGGAGCTTTGCATCCGGGGTCCTCAGGTGATGAAGGGTTACTGGAACAAGCCGGATGAAACGGCGGCCACCTTAAGAAACGGCTGGCTTTACACGGGGGATATTGCCAAAATGGATGAAGACGGTTATTTTTATATTGTAGACCGGAAAAAGGACATGATCCTGGCCTCCGGCTACAATATCTACCCCCGGGATATTGAAGAGGTCCTTTTTGAACATCCCAAGGTCAAGGAAGCGGTGGTGGCAGGGATTCCTGATCCCAAGCGGGGAGAGACGGTGAAAGCCTATATCGTCCTCCATCCCGGCCAGGAGGCTACGGAAGAGGAGTTTATCGCCTACTGCCGGACCAAGCTGGCCGCTTATAAAGTGCCCCGGTTTGTGGAGTTCAGGGACGCTTTGCCCCGGACTGCGGTAGGTAAAGTATTGCGGCGCCAGTTGGTGGCCGAGGAAAAAGCAAAAATGGAGGCGTCAGCAGCCCGGAATGAGGAATGAGTGAACAATGGAGCAGAAAGCAGTATCCCTGGTTAAAGTCAATAAGGTTTATGATTCCCTCTTGGAAAGCCTCCGTCTCATCGACGGTTTAGGGGGATTGTCGCCGGATGACCAAATTTTGATCAAGCCCAATATCGTCAGTTGGGACTTTGAACTGCCGTTCCCTCCCTTTGGGGTAGTGACCACCAGTGCCCTGGTGGAAGGGTTGGTGCGGATCCTGGCGGAAAACGGTTTCAACCGGATTACCATCGGGGAAGGTTCCCTGCCCAACCTCTCCCCCAAGGGGCAGGAAGTCTACCGGGCCTTGGGTTACGATAAATTAGCCGAGCGCTACGGTGTGAAGCTGGTGGACTTCAATGAAGAGGAGTTTGTGGAGGTGGATTACGGGGACGGGTTTAAGCTGGACATTGCCCGCCATGTCCTGGAAGCAGACAAGATCATCAATGTACCGGTGTTGAAGTCCCATAACCAGGTTAAAGTTTCTTTGGGAATTAAGAACCTGAAAGGCTGTTTGAGCAAGGAGGCCAAACAATTCTGCCACGGGTTGGGGGAAGAAGACCTAAGCCTCACCTTTCCCCGGATCATTGAAAAACTGCCGGTGGCCCTGACGGTTATTGACGGTATCTTCACCCTGGAAAAAGGGCCGGGACCCACGGGCAAAGCTTATCGAAAGGACCTGTTCATCGCTTCCCGGGATCCTTTTGCCGCCGACCTGGCCGGGACGGTGGTCATGGGTTATGAGCCGGGAGAAGTGGACTACCTGGTCTATTACGCCCGCCGCCACCGTTACAGCCTGGATTTGGCCGATTATGAATTACGGGGAGAGGATCCTTACCGGCACCGGGCCTATGTGGACTATGACTGGGAATGGACTGAGGACAATACGGGGCCCAAAGGCTTCGCCCGGCAGGGGATCACAGGTTTAGCTATCCGGAAATATGACAGCAGCCTGTGTACCGGCTGTTCCGTCCAGTATAACCCCATGCTGATCCTGATGTCCTCCGCTTTCAAAGGAAAGCCTTTTCCCAATGTGGAGATTGTCACCGGCAAAGGGCAGCTGGCTTCTCCGGGCTTCGACTATTCCGTCCTGTTCGGCAAATGTGCCTGTCATTTAAATAAGGACAATCCCAACATCAAAAATGCCGTCAAGATCTGGGGCTGCCCCCCTGACATGGAACGGTTTGTGGCCAAAATGGCGGAGATAGGGATTGAATGTAACTACCGGGAATATATCCGGTTCCGTCATTACCTGTTTAATCGTTACAAGAAGGAAGAGGGATACGACCTGGATTACTGGACCGTTAAGTAGTCAGCGGGCAACCGGATTTTTGCGGCATCAGGCCATTATCCAGGACGGATTCGGCGGTGGCTTCCATGGCGGCCCGGGCCAGGTGCTGGACGATGTACAGGTCGATCACGCAACTGGTGGCGCACAGGGGCCGCAGCACCTCCGCCAGTTCCGTCAATTCCTGCAAACTGTTTTTAATCTCAACTAAAGCCTGGGCGGCGGCTTCGTAACTGTCCTGTAAATTGCTGCACTGTTCGGGGGTTTTCCCCTTGGCCTGGCGGAGGGCCTGGATCATTTCTTCCACAACTTCCGTGTCCCGGTCCGCCAGGAACAGGAACCGGTCCATCAGTGCCTCCGCCTGTGCCCGGAGTTCCAGGTACCGGGCTTCCCCGGGGCCCCCGGGATTTCTTTTGGCAGACACCTGGCAGCACATTTTAATTAAAGCCGCCCCCATGGCACCGGTGATGGCCAGTGCACTTCCTCCTTTAGGTGAGGGGAAAGTGGTACCGGCCATTTTTTCTATGTATTCCCGGACGGATCGATTGGTGAACATGTGATCACTCCTTAAACTACCTTAATGCCTATATTTTACCACAATGAAGGCGGCTATTCCCCAGTCTTTGCAAAAACAACCGGTTAAAGCTGTTTGATTCCGGGACGCTCCCGCAATCCTTCTTGTAGGGTTAGGAATTATTAATATGTACCAAAGATAATAAAGAGCCGCCGGAGACTAACTACATGGCCGCCAAATACCTGCAGGAACCGGAAGACAAACAGATAGGCATAGAGTACTTTGAAGCATTGATGACGTATATTTTCAATGCAGGGAAGAACCTGACCAGGGCGGATGTTATGGAAATGTTGGAAAAAATCGAAACAACATATCGAGGAGGAAGTGAAGATGCAAAGGCCTCGGTGGAAGTTTTTAGGGAAGCGGGGATCATCAGAGGGATTGAACGAGGGATAGAAATTGGGATATCCTTATCTCTAATCTAGTTCAGGAGAGTTAGAAAATGGAAACAGTTTCTAGACAGGTTGATCAGGATAATAGATTGGTATATAATTACAGCACAAACAGTTATAAAATCTGCAAGCTATAAAAGCTGGGGGAATAGATTTAAGGTTGGTGGTGTATGGATATGATGGAACAAGACGATGTCGTTAATTACTGGGTTGAAACAGCAAACTCAGATTTTCGGACCATGTTAAATATGTATGAAAGTAAGGATTATCACTGGAGTTTATTCATGGGACACTTAGTCATTGAGAAACTGTTAAAGGCTATCTATGTTAAGAAACATGGTGAGCATCCGCCAAAAACTCATGACCTATTAAGGTTAGCCAAAGAGGCCGAAGTTCAAACTACAGAGGAGCAAATGGATGTATTGGATTTAGCTACAACCTTTAATATCAATGCAAGGTATCCGGACTATAAGCGAAGTTTTTACAAAAAATGCACCCAAGAGTTTACTGCAGCGAATATTGAAAAGATTAAGGAGTTGAGAACATGGCTACTATCATAGATAAAAAACAAATAGAAAAAATAGTGCTCGACTACGGCAAGATGATTAAAGAGGAAATGGATGTAAAACACATTTATTTGTATGGCTCTTACGCCAAAGGAAATAATTCATCGGATAGTGACATTGATGTGGCTGTGGTAGGGGATGATTTTTCAGGTGATATAATAGAGGATACTATGTTGCTAATGAGGATTAGAAGAAAAATAGACTATAGGATTGAACCTCGCCCGTTTAGGACTGCTGATTTTAAACCCACCGATCCGTTGGCAAAAGAAATAATGGAAACGGGGATAAAATTAGTCTAGAATAATATTTTTCCGGCTCCGGGTAAGGGCAGGCAAACCGGAAGCCTGACCACAGGCGGTGCAGGTGGCTGAAATAAGTGGTGCTGATACTTGATGATTCCATTGCCCAATTAGGTATTTGCCACTAGAATATAAGTAAAGGTGGTGACTTCATTGGGCAATAACACGACAGCTGAAAAAAGAGAGTTAATTTACTGGTTTCTTGACAGTCAGCGGTTGGCCGCCCCAGGTGCGGAAATGATCCTTCGCCGCTTGTTAATAAGTGATGCTCTATTGGAACGGGTTACTCCCGTTTCCCAGGTTCCCCTGCAAGGCAATCTGCTTTTGGTGGCAGCCAGGGGCACCTATACTCATCCCTTTTTGCTGCGTCTTAACGGAAGAGAAGTCTATGATGTGGAACAGGCTATGGAACTAATCGAAGGGGAAGAATGGGAGGATATCAAATTATATCTTTCCATCAACAGGGCTTTTTACTGCCAGTTTTGTGCGGCGGTGCAACACCCGGAGGCGGAAGTGGAAGCCGCAAGCAGGCACCGGGAAATTACCCGGGAAATGCTGATGACCATGATTGACCAGGCCCTGGATCACCGGGACAAGAGAGCCTTTGATGCTTTGGTCTCCCGTTTAAGGAAACTGGACTGCTGATGTTGTATTTAACTGATATTAATGATAAAATATTACAATGCAAGTGGGAACCTTAAGGTTCCTTCTCTTTTTACAAGGGGGCATGAAGGATGCTCAATTTTATCAGGAACTTACTTGATGATAATACTAAAGAGATCAAGCGTTTAAGTAAAACGGTGGAAAAAATCAACGCCTTGGAAGGAGCCATGGAGCAGCTTTCCGATGAAGCCCTAAAGGGTAAGACCCAGGAATTCAAAGAAAGGCTGTCTCAAGGGGAAACTTTGGACGACCTGCTGCCGGAGGCCTTTGCCGTTGTCAGGGAAGCTTCCCGGCGGGTCCTTAACATGCGGCATTTTGATGTCCAGCTAATCGGTGGGATGGTGCTTCATCAAGGACGGATTGCGGAAATGAAAACCGGGGAAGGGAAAACCCTGGTGGCCACTCTCCCCGCCTATTTGAATGCACTGACCGGGAAAGGAGTTCACATTGTCACCGTCAACGACTACCTGGCCCGCCGGGACAGTGAGTGGATGGGGCAAATCTACCGTTTCCTGGGGCTGGAAGTGGGCCTAATCGTCCACGGCCTCAGTTTTGAAGAACGGAAGCAGGCCTATGCGGCTGATATTACTTACGGTACCAATAATGAATTCGGTTTTGATTACCTGCGGGACAACATGGCTTTGGCGCCGGAGCAGATGGTCCAGCGGGCCCTTCATTATGCCATTGTGGACGAAGTGGACAGCATCTTAATCGATGAAGCGAGAACGCCCCTCATTATTTCCGGCCAGGCCGACAAGCCCACCCAGACCTACTACACGGTGGCCAAGATCGTGCCCCGCCTGAAGCCGGAAGAGGATTATACTGTGGATGAAAAAGCCCGGGTGGTGACCCTGACCGAGCAGGGTATTGCCCGGGTGGAGAAGATGCTGGGGGTGGAGAACCTCTACGATGATGTCAATACGGAACTGAGCCACCATGTGAATAATGCCCTGAAGGCCCATGTGCTGATGAAGCGGGACCGGGATTATGTGGTGAAAGACGGGGAAGTCATCATTGTGGACGAGTTCACCGGGCGGCTCATGTTCGGCCGCCGGTACAGCGAGGGACTGCACCAGGCCATTGAGGCCAAAGAAGGAGTTAAAATTGAAAGGGAATCCCAGACTTTAGCCACCATCACCTTCCAGAATTATTTCCGGATGTACGAGAAGCTGGCCGGGATGACCGGTACTGCCGCCACCGAGGAAGAGGAATTCCGGAAAATTTACGGCATGGATGTGGTGGTCATTCCCACCAATAAGCCCATGATCCGCCAGGACTTGCCGGACGTGGTGTACCGGACGGAAAAAGGCAAATTTGCCGCCGTGGTGGAGGAAATCGTGGCCTGCCATCAAAAAGGGCAGCCGGTGCTGGTGGGTACCATTTCCATTGAAAAATCCGAGATGTTGAGCGATGCCTTGAAGAAAAGAGGCATTCCCCATCAGGTGCTCAATGCCAAATATCACGAGCAGGAAGCGGAGATTGTGGCCCAGGCGGGCCAGAAAGGCCAGGTGACCATTGCCACCAATATGGCCGGCCGTGGTACGGACATTGTCCTGGGAGAAGGTGTGGTGGAATTAGGGGGCTTGCACATTATCGGTACCGAGCGCCATGAATCCCGCCGGATTGACAACCAGCTCCGGGGTAGGGCAGGACGGCAGGGGGATCCCGGTTCCAGCCGCTTTTATGTCTCCTTGGAAGATGACTTGATGCGGCTCTTCGGTTCCGACAACATTTCCGGGCTGATGGATAAATTGGGTATGGATGACAGCACCCCCATTGATCATCCCTTGATTTCCAAATCAATCGAATCGGCCCAAAAGAAAGTGGAAGCCCGCAACTTTGAAATCAGGAAACATGTGCTCCAGTACGACGATGTGATGAACCAGCAGCGGGAGGTAATCTATGCCCAAAGGCGGCAGGTGCTGGAGGGGGAGAGCCTCAAAGACAGCGTGCTGGGGATGATCGATACGGTTATCGACAGTACGGTGGATCGTTTTGCCGCCTACAGCCAATTCCCTGAGGAGTGGGATTTGACCTCCCTCCTGCAATATGCGGAACAGACTTTCCTGCCGGGCCATACTTTGACACCGGAAGACTTGGCCAAGATGGAGAAAGAGGAAATCCGGGAAATGTTCCATGCCAGGGCCCGGGAACTGTACGAGGCCAGGGAAGCGGAAATCGGTTCCGAAACCATGCGGCAGTTGGAGCGGATGATTATCCTCCGTGTTGTCGACACCAAATGGATGGACCATATTGATGCCATGGACCAACTGCGGCAAGGTATCGGGCTGAGGGCTTACGGGCAAAGGGATCCTTTAGTGGAATACAAGTTTGAGGGCTTTGAGATGTTCAACGCCATGATTGCCGACATCCAGGAAGAGGTCACCCGTTTAATCTTCCGGGTGCGGGTAGTGGAGCAGAGAACCGCTCCCCGCAATGTGGTGGAGAACAAATATGAGGAGGAAGGACCCAAAAAGCCCGTCAGAAAAGCTCAGGAAGTAGGCCGGAACGATCCCTGTCCCTGCGGCAGCGGGAAAAAATATAAGAAGTGCTGCGGCCGGAAATAGCGGAATGAAAGAGCCTTTCCCAAAAATGGGAGAGGCTCAAATATTTACCGGACACTGCCCCGGTGAGGCGAAAAACACTCCTGACCGCCACCTCTCGCCCCTCCGTTTATCAAGGAGAATTTCGGGCACAGGCATCGAGTTCACTTAAGTATAAAGGAAAAAACGAAAAAGATCCATAATTGGGGTTGAATTTTGTAATAATAGTGGAGATTTTGTCGCAATATGTTATATTTTAAATAAACGCCAAATACTATAGGG
>JAAZDD010000152.1 GCA_012512955.1 Clostridia bacterium | reverse complement strand
CTGACAGGCCATTTCCGATTGCCAAAAATATCCTTCAGAATATTGTTGATCAACCTGGACTGGGCTGAGTAGGGCGTAACAATCCCGACGGAACCTGCCGGATCCCGGCTGTATTGCAAAGCTATGATAGTACTCAGAAATGCGTGCAGAACATTAAACCTGGATTGATTTCTGTCCTTCATGGCAATGGAGAACATCTGGCCCGTATCCATTAATTTTAGTACTTGATTCCAAGGCCTGTCATCCTCAACACTGTCATGATCCCGCAGTAGCCGGTCATAGATATTGACGGTAACAAAACCGCTGATACCCGGGTGCATCCTCCTTTGCTCATTGAGCATTGCCAATTGAGGAGGGAACGAACCTCCATCAACCTGCTGTTTGACTCTGGTAAACTCGAAAATATCTCTTTTCAGCCATGTGTCGACCAGTGTTCCATCAGCCATGGCAATCGGTGCCAGCTGCTTGAAATCCCCAATATAGACAACTCTTTTGCCGGCCAATCCGGCAGCGTACAGTGATTGGGGAATATAGGCCATGCTGGCTTCATCAAGCAAAACCACGTCAAAGGACTTCTCGTAAATTGCCGGGTCAATTTGGGCTTTGGAGACGGTTGTCCCTACAACTTTTGTTTTTGGTATGATTTCGTTCTTTTCTATTTCCTTGACCTGCCGTCTTAGTTCTCTCAGTTCTTTTCTATAGCTCTTTGTCTGGAAATCCTTGCCGGTATCTTTCACCATTTCTTCTAATTCTTTTATCCTATCTGCTATATGGGGAACGCGACTTAAGGCTTGTTTATAGCTGCTAAAACACTCATGGTTGCGAAGAAAATCACTTCTGCTGTAGCCATACCTGACAATGGGAAACACCTGGTTTTCCTCCAGCAAACCGTGCATCATCTGTTCAGGTATTTGCTTAGCGATAGCTTCAATGGCACCGTCCACGGCAATGTTGGCATGGGACAGGATTAAGACTTTTTCCCCTTTTTGAAAACTTTCTAGGGCAATTTGAGCTAAGGTATAGGTCTTACCGGTACCGGGAGGGCCCCAAATGAAAGTAATGGGGTTTCTCAATGCTTTTCTGATGGCCTTTGTTTGTCCCTGGGAAATGAATTCATCGGTCATTGGACATGATCGTGCCAACTCCACTACAGACTTGACTAATGAAAAGTTTTGCTCATAGGGCAATCCCCTTAGACGATCCTGCAAAGCCTCCAATAGCTTCCATGGTTCGGTCTGAAGAATAGCTTTTTTTAATGGATGCTCCAAGTAATCATTTAAAGCCAGCAAAATCTCAAATCCCTGACAGCTTATTGCCACTCCTTCTGTCGTGATTGTATTGCACCGGACTTTAACCGGAGCATCATCCATCAAATATACTTCTTCCTCCAGATTAAAAGAATAAAGATATTCATTGCCGTCCTTGCCATGGAATTCACCGTCAAAAAGCAAAATCTCTCGCCCACCGTCTTCTTTCAACTTCTGGATCTCTACCCACAGTGCTTTAACAGAATCTTCGATGAAGTCGCATTCTATATCGTCTTCCCACCAATTTTTATCCTCCCACATTCTGATCACCCGCATAAATAATTAGCAACACAACAGAACCGTCCCCTTGTGTTCTTCTTGACTAATTCTTTCCGTCGTGCTACAATCATCTTAATTTTATATTACCAAAAAGCAATGACGGAGAAAAGTAGATTAACCCCAGTCTTGCAGGGAGGAAGAGCCAGGGACTGGAAGCTCTTCTAAGACATGATTAATTGAAGTTCTCTCCTGAGTTGCCAACTGAAACCTTTTGTAAGGCAAGTAGGTTGCGCCGGGACTTCCGCCGTTACAAGGAAGAGGGTATCGGACTTATCCTGTACCTTGCAAGAGATAACCTAATTTTTTTATTGTTAGGTTAACTAGGGTGGTAACGCGAAACTTTTCGCCCCTAAACGGGGTGGAAAGTTTTTTTGTTTAAGGATAATCTGTTACCTGTAAAGTGGGTTGAAGTCAGTCTTTAACCAATTAGGGTGGTACCACGGAAGCCTCCGCTTTCGTCCCTGGCAGGGATGAACCGGAGGCTTTTTCAATTTGAAGACAAGGGAGGTGAAGCTTGGTGCTTGGATTGGGAGATTGGGGAATTGTCACAGCATACCTGGCCAGCGTCATCGGTGCTGTTGGCTGTGTTTTATATGGAGTGATCAACTGGAACAGCAGTAAATAAAGGGAGGTATAGTGATGGGTCAGTATACGTTTTATATAATGGTGGGCGTTTATACTTTAATCATTGCATTTTGCGGCTACTTAGGTTACAGGCACACCAGAGACGCTAAAGATTACCTAATCGCCGGCAGTTCTGTCCATCCGGCTTTAATGGCTTTGTCCTACGGTTCCACTTTCATCAGTACTTCCGCCATTGTTGGCTTTGGCGGAGCAGCAGGCATGTACGGCATGAGCCTGTTGTGGCTGACTGCCTGCAACATTATTTTCGGAGTATTCGTTGCCTTCGTTTTTTTCGGTAAGAGGACCAAAATACTCGGGACCAATCTGGCGGCTCATACCTTTCCGGAACTAATGGCCAAAAGGTTTAACTCCAAATTCATCCAAAACTACAGTGCTGTCTTGATCGCCGTAGCCATGCCCTTATACGCCGCAGCGGTAATGATCGGTGGCGCCCGTTTTCTTGAGCAGGCAATCAATATCAATTATGCTTTGGCACTGGTCATCTTTGCCGTACTGGTAGGAATTTATGTTTTTTACGGTGGCTTGAAAGGGATCATGTACACCGATGCGGTGCAAGCGATGATCATGTTCGTAGGAATGGTGATTCTGATCTTTTCTACTTACACTGCCCTGGGAGGTGTCACTGAAGCTCACCAAAAGCTGACGGATATGGCTTACCTGGTGCCGGAAAGTCTGGTCGCCCAGGGCCATACCGGCTGGACGACCATGCCCGTTTTCGGTTCCCAGATCTGGCTATATGTGATGACCACCTTGGTTTTGGGTGTGGGAATTGGAGTTTTGGCCCAACCGCACCTGGCCGTCCGCTTTATGACATTAAAAGGCACCACTGATGTGAACAGGGCCGTGATTGTAGGGGGCATTTTCATCCTGTTTATGACGGGAGTTGCCTTTGTGGTGGGAGCCCTGTCCAATGCCTATTTCTATGATGCTTACGGCCAGATCTCCCTGGCGATGGTTACGGATCCTGCCACCGGAGCGCCCAATATTGATAAAATCATCCCCATGTTTATCGGGGAAGCGCTGCCTGATTGGTTTGCCTATTTGTTCATGCTGTGTTTGTTATCTGCGGCCATGTCCACTTTAAGCGGCCAGTTCCACGTCATCGGCACTTCCGTGAGAGACCTGATCCAGCGGAAAGACGGTACGGACCGGGCCAACACCACCGGCTTAGCCCGGATAGGAGTCCTGGTTGGTTTAATTGCTACTCTGGTACTGAGCTTTAAGCTGCCGGGCAGCATTATCGCCATTGCTACCGCCATGTTTTTCGGCCTATGTGCCTCCGCCTTCCTGCCCATGTACATTGCGGCCCTCTACTGGCCCAGAGCTTCCAAAACAGGAGTTGTAGCCGGGATGGTGGCCGGATCGGTGATCTTCATCTTAAGTGTCTTGTTTGTCCACCAGAAAGAGGCGGTCATTTTCGGGATCTCCCAACTGCTCTTTGGCAAACCTTACTTGTTCGGCTTCCCGTGGAACATTATCGATCCCATGGTGATTTCCTTACCGGTCGGGTTCATCGTAACGGTGGTAGTGAGCCTGGTTACCGCTCCTTTTGGAGAGAAGCATTTGGAGAAGTGTTTCCAAGGAATCAAAAAAGACCTGGAGCAAGTACCCCAAGGTCAAGTGGCCTTATCGGCGAAAAAATAGCCTTAAATGCCAGAGGGACATCAATCCGGTTTGCCGGTGATGTCCCTTTTTCAGCAATTTGACAACCATACAATCTTTTGTATTAACCTTGCTTCCGTTCTTGTTCAATGCCTACAATATATCTGGTAAACAGCCGGAAATCATCTAAATGATTAGATATTATTTCATAGATTTCTATTTCGGAAACATCCGCATAACCATATAGTTAAGCAAAAAAATGACCTCCTTCAATGGCCTCCATTACTTCCCGGTCATATTGATCCAAAAAAGGCTTGAAATCCAGGTAATCCCTTAAAACTATATCCTCAAAATCGGTCCTGAAGTCATCATCCTCGCAATAAAGAACAATACCCTGAGAAATAACTTCATAACGCAGAACAATCGGTGCCCTGTTCAACAACACCAGGTCCACTTCTATAGGACTAAGTGCTTCCTCCAGTTCCGTCAACATGGCCATAATGTAATCAATACGTTAACACATTCCATTCACGATCACTTCCTACAACATCCTTCCGGATCTGCAATGTTATGCTCTTAATAGCCCGTCCCTGATCTTATTTTAATCCCCAGGTGAACAAAATTCCACGATAACATGCCAAATTTTGGTTAGCACTTTTGCCGGTTTTCTTATTCCTCTCTACGGTCGTCAGCTCTTCGCATCAAGGGCAAGGGATTATCCATTAATTAAACCTTGCAGTTGTTTTCGTAATATTCTTAAATCTTTAGAAATAATTTGCCAAATTAGCTTTAAATTTACTCCTTCGTAATCATGGACAATACGGTTCCTCAAACCCCGTATCTTGAACCACGGTATTCCTGGATTTGCCAGGACATAGTTTTGTTCCAGCTTATTCACCAACTCCCCTATTTGGCTTAAATTAAACACACATGCTTCCACCATCATTTTATTTTCTATAAATCCTTCATAGTTAACATCTTTAGTATATAATAGAATCGTATCGATGTAGCCAATCATTTTTCTGAGTATCATTTCATTTTTCATACAGAACAATCCCTTCGTTCTCAATTTCTTGAAAAAGTGGAGAATCCGGTTCTATATGAGATTTATCTATTAAGTCAACTTCTTTGCCTAAGGCTGCAACTAGATTTTCGAGTAAACCAACAAAATCAAGCCCTCGCAATTTTCCATCACAGTCAACATATAAGTCGATATCACTATTGCCGGTAGCCTCATTTTTTGCATAAGAACCGAATAATACAGCTTTCTTAACTGGATAAGCGTTGAAAATAGGGGTTGTTTTTTCCTTTAGTTCATTAAGCGAAAATGTATTAGTTTTCATTTTATTCACCTACCCTAATCAAACGTCGCAGGTTCCTGAGAAAGCCTCTCAAGGTGAGAACTGCCCCTCCGGATCAGCAATGTTATGCTCTAATAGCCCGTCCCTGATCTTATTATAATCCCCAGGTGAACAAAAATCCATGATAACATGCCAGAATTTGGTTGAAATATACGCAATTGCGTATATGAAGAAACACAAACATAAGGCCGGCGGTTTTGCCTGTTCATGGCTCGAAACCACCGGCCCTCTGTAGTTATGCATTGTTATCTTTTTCGAAAATTTACGGAAGCTGATCAGGCGTTCCCGGTATTCGGTTTTTAAATCGTGTTGGAGGTAATTGACAAACCGCTGGAGAAAGACAGCGGCTTCCGCCCGGGACATGGTCTGATTG
>JAAZDD010000151.1 GCA_012512955.1 Clostridia bacterium | reverse complement strand
GGCTTCCAGGGTGATCCGCTATTTTATCGATGAACACCGGTTGGATCCCCATAAGTTTGCCGCAGTCGGCTATGGAGAAAATCGTCCGGTGGCCCCCAATGATTCGGAGGAAAATATGCAGCTTAATCGTCGGGTTGTGATGGTGATTAGGGCCAACGATGTTTTTACGGAGGAGGTTTTGACGGTTGAGTGATCAAGAAGGGAAAAAGGGTTTGGGAAGGGGTTTTTGGCTGATCCTGGCAGTAGTGATCCTGGTGGTGATGGCCGGAACTGCTGTGGGAGTATATTTCTTTCTCGGGCCCAGGGCTGAGGCCTTGGAGCGGGAGGTTCCCACTTACCAGATCCCACTGGAGACGTTTACTGTTAACCTGAAAGACAGTAATTATCGCCGGTTTTTGCGGGCTGAAATTACGGTAGAAACGACTGAGAAAAAAGTGATCAGAGAAATGACCGATAAGCTGTATAAAGTAAAGGATACAATCAATTCTGTTTTGGCGAGCAAAACCGCTCAAGATTTGGAAGATCGCCAGCGGCTGAAAGAGCAGCTGATTGCCGCAATTAACAGCCATTTGACAGAAGGCGAGATTGTGGGCTTGTATTTTGAACAGTTCATCATCCAGTAGAGGGGAGGAGTTGGCATGGGAAATTTGAGTGAAAGAGATATTGAAGAAATGTTCCAGTCTCTCCATTCCCCCAAAGGCCCAAAGATCGCTCCGGTGAAATACCAGCCGCTTCAGGCTCCGGAAAGTCCCCGGAAGAGTTCTCGTGATATCCAGTTTTTGTCAGATGTAATGCTGTCTGTTGACGTGGAACTGGGCTCCACCCAGCTTACAGTTAGGGAAATACTGGAATTGACTGAGGACACAGTACTGACCTTGGATTGTTTAGCAGGTGATCCGGTAAAGATTGACTTAAACGGTGTGCCCTTTGGAAAAGGAGAAATCGTAGTCATCAATGACTACTTTGGCATCCGGGTGACTGAGCTGGCTAATGATGAATCCAAGGAAGGGAAGCAAAAGGATCGGGAGGCCTGAACCCGTGGAAAGGGAGCTTTGGACAGCAGTATTGCGTATCGTTATATTTCTGCCGTTGGTCTTGCTGCTGGCCTACTTTAGTATCAAGGTTGGGGCTTCCAGGGGGCAAATGTGGACAGGTTCCGGCAATTTGCGGCTGGTGGAACGAATTGCCCTGGGACCAAAAGCAGGTCTTTGTATTGTAAAGGTAGGTCAGGAGTATTACCTGATTGGTGTTTCCGAACAAAAGGTGGAATTGTTGAAAGAACTTCCTCATTATGTGGAACAAGAGAAACCAAAGCTTAGGGGTTCATGGCTTAAACCGCCAGGGGGCCCCGGAATCAAGGAATGAACAGGATGACAAAGAAAAGCAGATGGTTGTTGGCTGCCGGGGTGGCAGTTCTCTTCTGGATTGCTTCCGGAGAAACGTTGCAAGCTCAACCTATTCCGTTGCCTAACATTGATCTCCAGATCCAGCAAAGCGACGATCCCGTGGAAGTAGTGGGAACCCTGCGGCTGTTGGTTCTGCTCACGGTACTGTCCCTGGTGCCGGCAATTTTGATTATGGTTACTTCTTTTACCAGGGTAGTGATCGTGCTCAGTTTTGTGCGTAATGCATTGGCAACTCAAAACACTCCTCCCAATCAGGTGCTGATCGGTTTAGCACTTTTTCTTACTTTTTTTATCATGGCACCGGTACTGGAGGAGGCCAAGGTCAATGCATTGGATCCTTATTTGGCCGGTGTGCTGTCTCAGGAGGAAGCTATTGAACTGGCCGCAGCACCTTTTAAAGAATTCATGTTTAACCAGACCAGGGAGAAGGATCTGGCTCTCTTTGTCAATATGAGCCAGATGGAGCGACCTGAAACAAAAGATGATGTCCCATTGAACGTACTTATTCCTGCTTTTATTATCAGTGAGTTGAAAACCGCTTTTCAGATGGGGTTCATTATTTTCATTCCCTTTCTGGTTATTGATGTGGTGATAGCCAGTACTTTAATGTCGATGGGGATGTTTATGGTACCGCCGATAATGGTTTCCCTGCCTTTTAAATTGATGCTTTTCGTCATGGTGGATGGGTGGTACCTGGTAGTTAAATCCCTTTTGGAGAGTTTTGGCTAAAGCGGGGAAACAGGACGGTTTGTTGAAGTATTTGGGCAGGAGGGATGAATTTGTCGCAGGAATTTGTGTTACATATTGGCCGGGAGGCTCTGTTGACGGCTTTAATGCTGGCTGCTCCTGCTCTAATCATCGGTTTGGCGGTGGGATTGGCGGTCAGCGTCTTTCAGGCGACCACCCAGATTCAGGAGCAGACATTGACTTTTGTTCCTAAAATTGTGGCCGTCCTCCTGTCTTTGTTGATTTTTGGTTCTTGGATGTTGACCATTCTGGTGAGTTTTACCTCCAACCTGTTTACCGGTCTCAGTACTTTAGTACGGTAGGAGGGAGACAGGGTGGTTGATTATAATCTTTGGCTGGTGTACCTGCTGGCGGTAACCAGGATCACCTCTTTTATCGCCGTTGCCCCCCTTTTTTCCAACCGCAGTGTCCCGGCTTGGAGCAAAATTGCTATCGGTTTGTTTTTGGGGGCAGTGGTCACTCCCTTTGCCGGCAATCCCCGGCTTCTGGAGCTTGATGCACTGAGTTTCGCTTTGCTGCTGGCGGAAGAAACACTGGTAGGGCTGGCTTTGGGTATTGTAGCCAATCTGATTTTCAGCGCTGTCATGATCGGCGGTCAAATGATGGATGTCAGTATGGGCTTTGCCATGTCCAACCTTTTTGACCCGGCCAGTCAAATCCAGTCCACCCTGATGGGTCGTTTTCTGAACTTATTGGCATTGATGATGCTCCTGACCATGGACGGCCATCATAGTATGATCCTGGCTTTATCTGCCAGTTTTGAGCTGGTGCCGGCAGCGGGTATTAATCTGGAACCACTGGTTACTCAAAAAATAGTCTCTATTTTTACCGGCATGTTCCTCCTGGCTTTTAAACTGGCCTCCCCAGTCC
>JAAZDD010000150.1 GCA_012512955.1 Clostridia bacterium | reverse complement strand
GCAGTGGACTTGCGGGTTCGCAGTCAGCTGGCTGCCTCTCAGCAGCAATCGTGTTCTGAGACTCCTTAGCATTTGGAGAATCTACTTGGCAAATTTAACAGGCATTTGTAAGAGAGAAACGAGCTACTCCGACAACAGTCGCGAATAGCTCGTTTCTTATCAGGATCGGCTACGGTCTTTCTACAATCAAAGCCGCTCCCTGACCGCCGCCGATGCAAAGCGTGGCCAAGCCGTAACGGCTTTGACGTCTTTTCATTTCGTACAGCAAAGTGGTCAGAATGCGGGCACCGCTGGCACCAATTGGATGGCCCAATGCGATGGCGCCGCCGTTGACATTCACCTTTTCCGGATCCATGTTCAGTTCTTTGGCCACGGCCAAAGCCTGAGCGGCAAATGCTTCATTTGCTTCAATCAGATCAATATCCTCCAGGGTGAGCCCTGCTCTGGACAGGGCCTTTCTGGTTGCCGGAATGGGGCCTGTTCCCATGATGGAGGGCTCTACGCCGGCGGAAGCAGAAGCAACCACATAGGCCATGGGCTTCAAGCCCAACGATTTCGCTTTTTCTTCCGACGTCACCACCAGAGCAGCGGCTCCGTCGTTAATTCCCGAAGCATTACCGGCAGTAACGGTCCCGTCCTTTTTGAAAGCGGGTTTCAATGCAGCCAGCTTCTCCAGGGTGGTACCGGCCCTGGGATGTTCGTCTACTGCAAAGACAAGGGGGTCCCCTTTGCGCTGGGGAATTGCCACCGGCACTATTTCTTCCTGGAACCTGCCTTCGGCGATTGCTTTTCCGGCTTTTTCCTGACTGGCAAGAGCAAATTTGTCCTGTTCATCTCTGGTAATGCCATATTGTTCCGCTACATTTTCGGCAGTGATACCCATATGCACATCAGTCATGGCACACCAAAGACCGTCCTTAATCATTTGATCAACCAGTTTATCATCACCCATGCGATAGCCGGTCCGAGCTTTATTCAACAGGTAAGGTGCCAGGCTCATATTCTCCATCCCACCGGCGACAACCACCTCCGCCTCACCGGCAAGGATTGCCTGGGCGGCCAGACTCACTGCCTTGAGACCGGAAGCACATACCTTGTTAATGGTCATGGCAGGTACTTTTACGGGAATGCCTGCTTTAAGCGCCGCCTGCCGGGCAGGGTTTTGTCCCAATCCCGCCTGCAAAACGTTTCCCATAATTACTTCATCAACTTGATTTCCTTCCAGATTAGCCCGTTTCATGGCCTCCCCGATTACCAGGGCTCCCAGTGCTACAGCCGGAACACTGGATAGGCTACCTTGAAAGCTACCGATGGCCGTTCTAACTGCACTTACAATGACTGCCTTTGTCACAATCTCCTCACCTTTCTGAATTTTGTTTGTTTTATTAATTATTCTGCACCCGTTTTACTTTTCCTCCAGTCAGAAACCCGGGCAGTTCCGGCCGGCCGGATTATTTTTGGAAAATAAACAGAAAACCTGCAGGAAAAAGACTAATATCCTCGAAATATTGACAGTAATCACCAAGTTTGTAGAAACACAGCGAAGGAGCATTGCTGAGGAGGAGATATCATGTCCCGGGATGCTGTGAATATTAAAGGAACCAAAAACGGCCTGGTCATCGTCTTGGATTCCAATTACAGTTTTGAAGACTTAAAAATAAGGCTGCAGGAAAAGATCGCCTCTGCAAAAGGTTTTTTTAAAGGAGCCAAATTTACCTTAATGGCACAGAAAATGTCCGCTGAAGAATCAGAAGAACTACAGGAAATCTGTTGCGAATACGGCCTGATCCCTTCCGATACAATAGAATTGCCCAAGGCGGTAGGCGGTTCTCCCATGGTGGTAAAGGACAGGGGGATACCCCTAGATGCGGAAAACTGCTTTCTGATTAGCCATGGTATCCGCTCCGGGCAGAAGTTCCAATATAACGGTCATATTACCGTTTTAGGCGATGTCAACGCAGGTGCGGAAGTTATTGCCGGCGGCAACATTCTGGTCATGGGAACTTTACGGGGAGTAGCCCATGCCGGTGCTTCAGGAAACAGGAATGCTGTCATTGTGGCTTACCGGTTGGAGCCGGAACAGCTTCGCATCAGTGATGTCATCGCCCGTTCCCCCGAAAACATGGAACCACATAACTATCCAGAACGTGCTTTCTTAAGCGAAAACAACATTATCATCGAACCATATACCACTACCCCCGGTAACAATAAAAAAAGGGCCCTGATCTAAACCAGGGTCCTTTCTTTCACCCTTATTGGAAAACAATCCCCAAGGCTATTCAGTGTATCTTTAAATAGGATGGTAAGGTACCGTTCCTGACCGGGGACCTTCCTGGGCAATTTGAAAATCCACTTTAACCTTACCTGCCATTCTTTCCTCTAAAAACTTCTGGGCCACAGCGGGGAAAAGCACATAGGACAAGACATCCTCTTCTTTCTCCATGTACGGAGCCACTTCCTTTTTGGCCTGGGGCAACTGGGGCTCCAATAGATCCGCCGGTCGGACACTGATGGGCTCCTCATAACCGATGATCAGTTTTTTGATTTCAGGATCAATAGGGGCAGGGGGTTGGCCGTATAATCCCCTAACGTAGTTTTTCGTTTCACTGCTGATCATTTTATACCTTTCTCCCCCCAAGACATTGAGGACTGCCTGGGTACCCACAATCTGACTGGTGGGAGTAACCAAAGGAGGATAGCCTAAATCCTTCCGCACTCTCGGCACCTCGCTCAATACCGTTGGCAGTTTATCCAGGGCATTTTGCTGTGCCAATTGAGACATGAAATTGGAAATCATGCCGCCGGGAATCTGGTACTGGAGCACATTAGTATCCACTATATTACCGGAAACATCGTAGGCACTGTATTTTTTCCTTACTTGAGCAAAATACTCAGCTATTTCCGCCAGCAAGCCCAAGTCCAACTCGGGACGAAAATCGGTACCCTCCATAGCCGCTACCATGGCTTCCGTGGCCGGTTGAGAAGTGCCCATTGCCAGGGATGAAATACAGGTGTCAATAACATCCACACCGGCTTCGGCCGCTTTAAAATAAGCCATCGCCGCCATGCCACTGGTGTAATGACTATGTAATTGGACAGGTAAGCCCACTTCTTTCTTCAAGGCCTGCACCAAATCCTGAGCGGCCATCGGTGCCAATAAGCCGGCCATGTCCTTGATGCAGATGGAATCGGCCCCCATGGCCTTCAGTTTCTGGCCTCTTTCCACATAGTACTCAATATTATGTACAGGACTGATAGTATAGGATATAGCTCCCTGAACATGAGCGCCGCATTTTTTTGCTATCTCCATGGATTTTTCTAAATTACGCAGATCATTAAAAGCATCAAAAATCCGGATAATATCGATGCCGTGTTCAATTGCCTTTCTGACAAAAGCTTCCACCACATCATCAGCATAGTGTTTATAACCCAAAATATTTTGCCCTCTAAGGAGCATTTGCAAGGGGGTCTTGACAAATACCTCTTTTAATTTGTCCAGTCTCTCCCATGGATCTTCATTTAAGAAGCGCATACATGTATCAAAAGTTGCCCCACCCCATACCTCCACGGAATGAAACCCAACCCGGTCCATCTTTTCGGCAATGGGCAACATATCTTCAAGTTTCATCCTGGTGGCCAGCAATGACTGGTGAGCGTCTCTTAAGGTAGTATCAGTAATCTTGACCTGATTACGTACCATAGCATCTCCTCCGCTTCAAACTTGTTTTCTATAATTTATATCCGTTATTGCCAGATTTGTCAAACAAAAAATAAACCGGAGTACCCGACCCCGGCTGCTGCACGTTTGATTAAAGGACTTTCGTTACTCCTTTATAGATTTGACCGGTAGCGCCGTCAATGGTGAACAATTCGCCGTCCTCCAACACTTCCATACAATTCTGCACTCCCACCACAACAGGAATACCCAAACTCAATCCTACTACCGCCGCATGGGACGTCAAACCGCCTTCCACGGTAATTATCGCACCGGCTTTCTCCATGGCAGGAACAAAATCCTAATCAGTTCCATAAGTAACCAAGATATCCCCTGGCTCCACTTTTTCCCTGGCCGCTTCAGCTGAACGGCAAAGGCGGACCGGTGCTGTCACCACGGTTCTGCCGATCCCTTGACCTTTCGCCACAACCTCGCCGACCACATGGACTTTTAATAAATTAGTAGTCCCCGCCACACCTACCGGTACCCCGGCCGTAATGACAACTAAGTCTCCCGGTTTAATGATACCGGAATCAAGGGCTGCCTTAACTCCCGTATTGATGATGGCCTCGGTAGTTTCCACTTTGGCAGTCAAGGCCGGGAAAACCCCCCAAACCAGCAGCAATTGCCTGCAGATCACCGGATCAGGACATCCTGCCACGATGGGAGCCACCGGACGGTGCCTAGCCACCATCCGGGCCGTAGAGCCGGAGGTGGTATGGGTGATAATGGCCGCTGCCCCCAGTTCCTGGGCTACCGTGGAAGTAGCATGTCCAATGGAAGCGGTAATAGTTTTTTCCGCCGAAAAATCCATCAAAGAACCATAGCCCTCTGCCAGAATTGTATTTTCTGTCTTCTCCGCAATCCGGGCCATAGTTTTTACCGCTTCAACAGGATACTTACCTGCCGCCGTCTCTCCCGACAACATGACCGCATCAGTTCCGTCAATAATGGCATTAGCCACATCGCTGGCCTCGGCTCTGGCTGGACGTGGATTGCGGATCATGGAATCAAGCATTTGCGTAGCGGTAATGACCGGTTTTCCCAATAGATTGCATTGGGCAATAATTTGCTTTTGCACCAGAGGGACTTCTTCGGCAGGAATTTCCACCCCCAAATCACCCCTGGCCACCATAATGCCGTCGCTGACTGCCAAGATCTCTTCTATATTGTCCACCGCCGCCTGAGTTTCAATTTTAGCGATGACCCGGATGGGCGACCGGTGCTGCTCCAAAACCCGCCTGATCTCCAAAACATCAGCTGCCGTCCTGACAAAAGAAGCGGCAATAAAATCAACTTGCTGGTCGATACCGAACAAAATATCATCCAGATCTTTTTCCGTTACCGAAGGCAAATTAACGGGCACACCCGGTACATTCACACCTTTCCTACCGGATAATTCCCCGCCGTTTTCCACCACACATTGAATCTCCGTATCTTTAACTTCTTTAACCAGGAGCCCAATCAACCCGTCATCGATTAAAATACGATCACCCGGATTTACATCCCGGGGCAATCCCGGGTAATTGACATGAGCCCTTTGTTCATTGCCGGTCACCGTTTCTGTAGTCAGGATGAACTCCTGCCCCGTCTCCAGCCTGATGGTCCCCTTTACTTCACCGATCCGTATTTCAGGACCTTTCGTATCAAGCAGAATGGCTACAGGCTGACCGGTTTCTTGAGCAGCCTGCCTGATATTACGGATCCGGGCCCCATGCTCCTCATAACTGCCATGGGAAAAATTCAGCCTGGCTACATTCATGCCTGCTGAAAGCATTTCTTTCAATATTGTCACCGTTTCGCTGGCCGGTCCAATGGTACAAACGATCTTGGTACGCCGCATACTCTTCCTCCTACATCGACAATATGTTGGCTAAGCGATAAACTTCCAAATCGATGGTGGTCTTTTGACTGAGAGCAAAACCCAAATCACTGTCCCTGATCTGGCAACCCACCATACCAACCATCCGGCCGCTGGCCCCTGCCAGCAACAATTCCACGGCTCTACCTCCCAACCGGCTGGCTAACGCCCGGTCAAATGCTGTAGGAGTTCCTCCCCTTTGAATATGCCCTAAAATGGTAACCCGGGTTTCCAACCCCAGTATCTTTTCAATCTCCCGGCTAACTGCCAGGGCACTGCCGGCACCTTCAGCCACCAGCACTATATTATGTTTTTTTCCTCTTTGGAAACCTCTTTTGATTTTATCCGTCACTTTCCGGACCGTCATGGTTTCCTCAGGAATAATTAAGGATTCCGCTCCCCCTGCCAAACCAGCCATCAGGGCGATTTGCCCCGAATGCCTGCCCATTACTTCCAAAACGAAAATTCTTTCATGGGAGGTGGCCGTATCCCGGATCTTGTTAATGGCATCAATCACCGTATTCACTGCCGTATCAAAACCGATGGTAAAATCCGTGCCGGGAATATCATTGTCAATAGTGCCGGGAATCCCTATCGTAGGAAAACCCATGTCGGCCAGGGCCTTTGCTCCTGCAAAGGACCCGTTCCCGCCGATGACAATCAATCCCTCAATTCCCTGTTTTCTTACGTTATGTAATGCTCTTTGCCGTCCTTCTTCCGTCATGAATTCATCGGAACGGGCTGTATGCAGAATGGTACCCCCCCGGTGAATAATGTCTGCAACTGAACCCACACCCAAGGGAATCAGATCTTCCTCAATCATACCCAGATAACCGCGACGAATTCCTACCACTTCAACGGATGAGTAAATTCCCATTCTGACAACTGCCCGGATGGCAGCATTCATCCCCGGGGCGTCTCCCCCGCTGGTCAGAACGCCAATTCTTTTCATTAACACCGACTTCCTCCTAGGGTTGAAACCATCTTGCTAATGACCTGAGAGGCCTCTTCTGCCTCTGATTCCAGAACCAGAATTTCCACAGGACCCTGTTCGCCCTCATTTGGAGAACCGGCAGCTCGAATCATAGCCAGAAAACCTTCATCTAACAAGGCTTGTTTAATTCTTTCTGCATAGCTGCGATTTGACATAATGTAAACCACAGTCCACATTACCTGATCCCCCTTGTTGATTTTATCAAATGCCGGCCTCAACCCGTCCATGTTTTGTAAGTACTTCCGCTCTACCTCGTATCTTCACTGCAGATGTATGCTCAGTAAACTGAGCAACAATCACCTCTCCCTTATCCAGCTTTTCCGTATGATGGAACTTGGTATCCTTGCCCCTCGTCAAACCGATGATAGTGACTCCGTTTTCCAATGCTTTAATCACAATGTATTCTGCCGAAATTGGGCTTTCTTGAAACACTCCTATCCCTCCCTCGTCCCTGCTTTCAGCATGTACTTTCCTTTCAAAGCCTCTTCCACCTCTACGGGCACCAGGCCTTTAATAGAGCCGTCAAGTAAAGCCACCTGCTTAATGATACTGGAACTTAAGAAAGAATATTTGCTTGCTGACATCAGGAAAATAGTCTCCACATTGTGATTAAGTTTTTTGTTCATCATGGCCATCTGCATTTCATACTCAAAATCTGAAACCGCCCTCAACCCACGGACAATCACATTGGCATTAATAGATTGAACAAAATCGATGAGTAATCCGTCAAAAGTCCTGACTTCCATCCGGGGCAGGTGTTTGCAGGCTTGTTCCACCAAATACCTTCTTTCTTCCAGGGTGAAAAGGGTTTGTTTGTAGTTATCCTCGGCAATGGCAATAATCACCTGGTCAAATAAGTTGACAGCCCTTTCCAGGATGTCAAGATGCCCGTTGGTAATCGGATCAAAAGTTCCGGGGTAAACAGCAACACGCATTCATGGTCCTCCTCATTACCCAGTTATTTATAGCTAATTTCCACTTGAGTTATTATTATCCTGCCAAAAACAAGATTTTTCGGAGGACTTTACTTAGTTTTTGCCCTGCCCGGCAGATTATGCTTCCCCTCATCATCTATTCTGAACTTGACGAGCCCAACTTTATCTTTTCCCATAACATTTTCCACTTTCTTTAAGAGCTCCGGTGAAATTTGAACCCGTAATTTTTCTCCTACCAGAACCCTTTTTCTATAACCTGGAAAGCTCAGAATCAATTCCGTGTTTCCGGGGTGTTCCGCCAGGAGAGCATGCAATTCTTCAAGGTACCGGCCATTTTCCGGGGTGATGCGTATTTCCAATACATAGCCGGGGGGGGGATCCCCTTGGGCCTGCAAAACCTCCAGGTTTTCCGCAAATACTTTCCTTTCCTCCTCATTATTGACCAATCGTCCCTCCAGGTAGACAACCCGGTCTTTTTCCAGTAAAGAAGCAAAGCGCAAATAGTTTTTGGGAAACACCAGTATTTCCATCATACCGGTGGTGTCCTCCAAGGTGAAATAAGCCATATTTTCCCCTTTGCGGGTGACTGTCCTTTTTAGATTGGTGATGATTCCCCCTAGCCGGACCAGGGTTCCGTCGGCTGCTTCTTCCAGGTGGGCGATAGGTTCTACCCCTCTGGCCGCCAATTGCCACCGGTAATCGTGAATAGGGTGACCGGTAATATAGAAACCTAGGGTCTCCTTTTCCAGGGCCAACAGCTTCAGTAAAGGATATTCCGGCAAATCCGGCGGTTCCGTGTCGGTGCTCAGGTCATCCCAGTCGGTGGCTTCTCCCAAATCAAAGAGAGATAGCTGACCCCTTTGTCGTTCTTCCTGGAATCTCTGTGCCCTTTCCAGGCAGGTATCCAGCATGGCCAACAACTGGGAG
>JAAZDD010000149.1 GCA_012512955.1 Clostridia bacterium | reverse complement strand
CCTAGCCGGACTGAAGAACAGGAAGCCTCTCCTCAAAGGTCGCTGTGCGTCCTGCAAATGGTTGGATGTCTGTAACGGCAATTTCCGGGCCAGGGCAGAAGCGGTGACGGGGGATTTCTGGGAAGCAGACCCCGCCTGTTATCTCACCGATGCGGAAATTGGACTGGCATAGGGCCATGGGGAGGGTATAGCGTTGATTATTTCCTGGAATTCTACCAATCAGTGCAACATGTTTTGCGATCATTGTTACCGGGATGCCGGCGCCAAAGTGGCGGAAGAACTGTCCACCGGAGAAGCCAAGGCAATGCTGGATGAAATTGCCAAAGCAGGCTTTAAAATAATGATTTTCAGCGGCGGGGAGCCGTTGATGCGCCCGGATCTCTATGAACTGGTGGCCTATGCCAAGAGCCTGGGTCTCCGTCCCGTCCTGGGTACCAACGGGACCCTGATTACGGTGGAGGCGGCCCGGAAGCTGAAGGAAGCAGGCGTCATGGGGGCCGGGATCAGCCTGGACAGCATGGATGAACAAAAGCATGATGAACTGCGCCGCTACCAGGGCGCCTACCGGGAAGCGATTCAGGGCATGAAAAATTGCCGGGAAGCGGGGTTGCCTTTCCAGATCCATACCACTGTCTTTGACTGGAACCAGGATGAACTGGAGGCCATCACCGATTTTGCCGTGGAAATAGGGGCCGTGGCCCATCACTTCTTCTTCCTGGTCCCGACCGGACGGGCGGTCAATATTGAGGAGGAATCCCTCCGGGCCGAGGCTTACGAAAAGGTACTCACCCGGATCATGAAAAAACAGCAGGAAGTAAAAATAGAGTTGAAACCCACCTGCGCCCCGCAGTTCATGCGCATCGCCAAGGAGATGGGCATGGATTTACGGTTCCAGAGGGGTTGTCTGGCAGGTACCAGTTACTGCATTATCAGCCCTAAGGGGGATGTGCAGCCCTGTGCCTATTTGAATATTCCTTTGGGGAATGTGCGGGAGATTCCCTTCAGTGAACTCTGGCACAACCATCCCGTTTTCCAGGAGCTAAGAACCCTGAATTACAAAGGCGGTTGTGGTACCTGTAAATACAAAAAAGTATGTGGCGGCTGCCGTGCCCGGGCCTATTTCTACCATGATCATGATTACATGGCGGAAGAACCTTGGTGTCTTTACCACGGTAGACGGGGGGAATAAGGTTGGATAAAGTTCCTATCTTGACAGAAGTGGAGAGAGCCCTTTTAAATGAAGTGCAGAGCGGTTTGCCGGTGGATCCGGAACCTTTCAGGGTCCTGGGAGAAAAGTTCGGCCTCAGCGAAGCTGAAGTGCTGGCTATGCTGAACCGCTTTAAAGAGGCCGGCTATATCAGGCGGATGGGAGCTATCTTCGATTCCCGCAAGCTGGGCTATGTGAGCACTCTGTGTGCAGCCAAAGTCTCCGAAGACCAGCTGAAGCCGGTCAGTGACTATATTAATCAACTGACGGAAGTGACCCATAATTATTTGCGGGAACATGAATACAATATGTGGTTTACGGGCATTGCCCATTCCAAGGAAAGGCTGCAGGAGATCATCCAGGACCTGGAAACCAGGTTTGGGGTTCAGGTGTTAAACCTGCCTGCCCTCAAATTCTTTAAAATCAATGTCAATTTTGATTTCAAGGGAGGAGGCGCTGCTCAATGTTGACGGATCTGGACAAAGCCATCATCCGGGAATTGCAGGGAGATTTGCCCCTGGTGCCTCATCCCTATGCCCAGGTGGCCAAAAAGCTGAACATCGATGAGGAAGAGTTGCTGGACCGGATCCGCTGGATGCAGGACCGGGGGAGGAGCCGCCGGTTGGGGGCGGCGATCCGTCACCGGGAGGCAGGTTTTACGGCCAATGCCATGATTGTTTGGCGGGTGGCGGAGGAAAAGGCGGAAGAAGTGGGCCGCAAGCTGGCCGCTTGTCCGGAGGTGACTCATTGTTACCTGCGGCCGGAAATTCCCGGTTGGCCCTATAACCTGTATACCATGGTCCACGGCCAGTCCCGGCAGGAATGCGAGGCATTGGCGGCCCAGCTGTCGGAAAAGGTAGGCATTGAAGATTACCGCATCCTCTACAGCACCCGGGAACTGAAGAAATCCAGCATGCGGTACTATCTCCACGAAACAGAATCATCCTGACCCACGGGAGGTTAACCGACCTCCTTTTTTGTTGCGCCAAAACAAAAAAGGAAGGCTGCCGACCTTCCTTTTTCAGTGCACATAACACGCGGGTTTTCCGTTGGCGGAAAGCTTTCGGGGGTCGCACCCGGCGGCGTCGGGATGGAGTCAACCGCCGCCGTCTTTTAACAGCTCCCGTTCAGCTTCCTCCTCGTACCACCAGCAATCGGTAAAAGTACATGGTCTGCCCATGCCGGCCCTCCTTTCGAAACTTCGATCAATTCCAGGTTTCCCCAACAGGGCAGGGCTTATGCATGGGAGCCGGCAGACCGGTGTAATTAGCGGCAGAGCTCCCCTTTGATGATGGCCAGCTTGCGCAAATGGGACTTTTCTTCTTCAATTAGCTGTTCCACCACTTGCCGGTCTTTTTCGGAAACCAAATCCAACAGTTCCCGGAAAAAGAGGATGGTATCCTTCTCGAAGCCAATGGCCGTATTGATGACATCTATCTCGTCAGCCAGCCTGGACAGGGCTTTTTCCGCACTGCCAACAGCACCGAAGACATGGTTGTCCACCAAAGCCTTCAGGTATTCTTCATATTCCCCCTCATAAGTTTCCCGCAGATTGGCCGGGGTCAGGGTACCCATTAAATCTCTGAACAGCTTTTCGTGTTTAAGTTCCTCTTCCTTCAAAAAGTCCAACAGTTCCCGGGCCGCAGGGTTCTGGATATGAGCGGCGGCCTTGTCGTAAAAGGTATAACCGTTTTGCTCAATCCGCACGGCAAATTCGGCAATTTCTGCACCTTTGAAAATCTTCCACATGTTTTGCACCTCCTAGTCCGGCTGATCCGGATTGGTTTTCCCGCAATCGGGAATATAGCAGGTATTGTCTACGAAAGAACAATGATGATTACACATGGGGCAAACTTCCGGTGGAATTTCCTCAGTTAAAGTGTAGCCGCAATGGGAGCAACGCCATTGAGTCAATTTAATCACCTCCAGGGTAGAACGATTCTGCTCTACAAACTATTCGTTAAGTCTCGGGTATTTCCTGCCCCAAAAAGAAAAAGGCCTGGTGAGCCTTTTTAAGCTTGATCCGTCGGTTGAGTTTGGGCTTTCATCATAGCCCTGAAAGTTTCCACGTTTCTATTTAAGGCCTGGACTTTCGGATCATCCATCAGTTCAAACACGGTTTCCAAAGTTTCCAAAGCGGCCACACCCTGTTGATTGACAAAGGGTTTCAAGCTGCGCAGAAAATTCATCACTTCCGGTTGACTGTACAT
>JAAZDD010000148.1 GCA_012512955.1 Clostridia bacterium | reverse complement strand
CCCTGGCCCGGACTTTTACCGGGGACCGGTTGCAAGGCAGCGTATCCCGCCTGGAATCTTTCGCCGCCTGTCCTTTTCAGTATTTTGCCCGGTACGGGCTGGGACTGCGAGAGCGGGAATATTACCGGGTGGATGCTCCCTTAATCGGCGATTATTATCACCGGGCCCTGGAAAAGCTGGTCAACAAAATGGAGGAAAAGGGCGCTCACTGGAGTGACTTGTCCGAGGAGGAGTTGACGGAACTCACCCGGGAAATTTCCGGGGAACTGGCTTATGAGATGGAACACGGTATCTTGCTGAGCAGTTCCGGCTATCGCCACCGGTTGAAGATCATGGAGCAGAACCTGGCGACGGCGGTGAAAGTACTGACGGAACATGCCCGGCTCCGCACTTTCCGGCCGGCGGGGGTGGAACTGGCCTTTGGTCTGGAGGAAGGGGTTCCTCCTTTGGAAATCCCCCTGTCTGATGGCAGGTCCCTGTCGCTAAGAGGGAAAATAGACCGGATCGATGTGGCGGAAGTGGCGGGGAAAACATATTTGCGGGTCATCGATTACAAAAGCAGCAGCCGCTCCCTGGATCTGGAGGACTGTTATTACGGTTTGTCCCTCCAGCTGCCGGTCTATCTGGATGTGGCCCTGGAAAATTACCGGTATTTTACCGGAGACTCTCCGGAAGGGGCCGGTATGTTCTATTTCCCGGTGAAAAGTCCTTTTATCCGGGCGGACAATCCCTTGCAGGCAGAAGAAGCGGAAAAAGAATTGCTGAAAGCACTGCGCCTCCAGGGGTGGATGCTGGCGAAACCGGAGCTGGCCAAGGCCATGGGGGCGGATAAGGGCTTGGTCAATATCCGCCTTACCACCAAGGGAGAGTTCTACAAAGGAAGTAAAGTGCTGAGCGGGGAGGAAATGGCACTCCTGCGCCACTTTGGCCGGGAAAAGCTGAAGCAGTTGGCCTTAAAGATCTATCAGGGGGAAACGGCCATTGCCCCTTATCGATTTAAGAAACAGACACCTTGCGGTTACTGTGATTACCGCCCCTGCTGCCAGTTTGACAGCCTGGTAGAGGGAAACAAATACAGGGACCTGGTCAGGTTGGACCGGGAAGAATTATGGCGTCGAATGAAGGAAGAAACCGGGGGAGGGAACAGTGATGAGTAAGGGAGTCCGGTGGACCGAAGAACAGTGGCAAGCCATTACCGCCACCGGCGGCAACCTGCTGGTGGCTGCCGCCGCCGGTTCCGGTAAAACGGCAGTCTTGGTGGAGCGAATCATCAACAAAATAACTGATGAAACCAATCCCCTGGATCTGGACCGGCTGCTGGTGGTGACCTTTACGGAAGCGGCGGCCCTGGAAATGCGGAGCCGCATTGGCAGTGCCCTGGCCAAAGCATTGGAACAGCAGCCCGGCAATCTCCATCTCCGGAAGCAGGCAGCCCTGTTGAATAAAGCCCAGATTTCCACCCTGCACAGCTTTTGCTTAAGTGTGGTGCGGCGTTACTTTTTTGAACTGGGGCTGGATCCCCAATTTACGGTCATGGGGGCCAATGAAAGCCTGCTCCTGAAGCAGGAAGTGTTGGAACAGGTTTTGGAGGAGCAGTATGCCAATGGCAACGAAAATTTCTTCCGGTTGGCAGAAATATTCGGCGACCAGGGAGATGAAGCATTAGGAGCGCAGGTGCTGCGCATTGCCGAGTTTTTGGCAGCGTTGCCTTTTGGAGAAAACTGGCTCCAGGAAGCTTTAAAGTACTACCAGGCGGAAGAACCGGTTTCCCTGGAAGAACTGCCCTGGTACCGGGAATTGCTCCGGCTCATTACCTTCAAAGGGGAACTGGCCCTTTGGCACCTGCAACGGGCCATACAACTGGCCTCCCGGCCGGGAGGTCCCGCCGCCTATTTGGAGGCTTTACAGGAAGAGCGGGCAGGGGTGGCTTCTTTCCTGGCTGCCTGCAGGCGGCAGCCTACCTGGGAAGACCTGCGGCGGCAACCGCCGGTGGTATTTCGCCGGTTGCCGTCCATCAGGAAGAGTGACAATGTGGACCAGGACCTGAAAGAGCAGGTAGCTTCTTTGCGGGATGCTGCCAAAAAGGCCCTCCAGGGCCTGGAACAGTACTTCCGGCGCACCGGAGAGGAATTAAGGCAGGAACTGGCGGAGTTGGGTCCCCTGTTAAGGGAACTGGTGGATTTGGTCAGGCGCTATCAGAAAGCCTACCGGCAGGCTAAGGAGCAGAAGGGGCAGTTGGATTTTAACGATTTGGAACACTACTGCTTGAAGCTTTTGTGGGGCCCTGCCCAGGTGGCCGGGGAGTTGAAACGACAGTACCGGGAAATCATGGTGGATGAATACCAGGACACCAACGATGTTCAGGAAACTATTATCAAAATGCTTACCGGGGAGCCGGGGACGGAGCCCCAGTTGTTTATGGTGGGAGATGTCAAACAAAGTATTTACCGTTTCCGGATGGCCAATCCCGCTTTATTCCTGGAGAAATATTTGTCCTACAGCCGGGGGGAAGGGAGCCCTAACCGGAAGATCCTGTTATCCGCCAACTTCCGTTGTCGTAAAGAAATCGTAGACGGAGTCAATCATATCTTTCGGAAGATCATGGTCCAAAGCACAGGGGAACTGGATTATGACCGGGAGGCGGAGTTAATCTACCGGGCCGGTTACCCTGAAGCAGGTCCGGAGATCAGGTTAGCGGCAGGACCGGTGGAATTGCATCTCATTGAAAGAACCGGCCAGGCTGAGGATGAGGAAGAAACGGCTTTGGAAAAAGAGGGGCGGCTCATTGCCGGCCGGATCAGGGAGCTAATGGGGGAAGGAGGCAATCCTCCCGCTCAGGTCTGGGATAAGGAGGCCGGGTGCTATCGCCCGGTTAAATACAAGGATATGGTGATCCTGTTAAGGAGCACCAAGGAAAAAGCCAATGTGCTGCTCCAGGTATTGCAGGAATACGGCTTGCCTGCCTATGCGGAACTAGGCACCGGCTATTTTCAGGCGGTGGAAGTCAGCATCATGCTGTCTTTACTTCAACTTATCGACAATCCCATCCAGGATATCCCTTTGGCGGCGGTACTCCGTTCTCCCCTGTTAGGATTGACCGCCAATGACCTGGCCGCCATCCGGGCGGCAAGTCCGGGGGGCAATTATTGGCAGGCAGTACAACGCTACCTTGCAGTACAGCCGGACACTCCATTGGCAGGGGGGCTGAAGGGGTTCTTGGCCCAATTGGAGAGATGGCGGACCCTGGCCCGGCAGGGGCCCCTCAGCCGCTTAATCTGGCAGATCTACCAGGAAACGGCCGTTTTGGAGTTTGCTTCTGCCATGCCCGGAGGCCGCCAGCGCAAGGCCAATTTGTTGGCCCTCTACGACCGGGCCCGGGAATTCGATGCTTTCAGCAGGCATGGCCTTTTCCGCTTCCTCCGGTTTATCGAAAAATTGCAGGAAAGAGATGAAGATTTGGGTTTAGCCGGAGCTTTTGGGGAAAGCGACAACGTGATCCGGATCATGAGTATTCATAAGAGCAAGGGATTGGAGTTTCCGGTGGTCTTTGTAGCTAACCTGGGGGGAGAATTTAATTTGAAGGACCTGAATCGAGGGGTACTTCTCCACCAGGACTTAGGTATTGCGTCCCTGTGTTACGATTTAAAACTCCGGGTCAAATACCCTTCCTTTGCTTACCATGCCGTCAGAAACGCCCTGCACCGGGGAACACTGGCGGAGGAACTCCGTATTCTCTATGTGGCCCTGACCCGGGCCAGGGAAAAGCTGATCTTGGTGGGTACGGAAAGGAACCTGGCAGAAGCCCGTGAACGCTGGCAAGAGTGGGGCGATTCATGCAGCACTTTACCCCCGCCTGTTCTGGCTACTGCCGGTTGTTATCTGGATTGGCTGGGACCGGCCGTGGCCGGTGACAGTTCCCCGGAAGGGAAGGAACTGTTTAGGGTGGAATACTGGGGTCTTCCGGAGGGCCGGGAACTCCCTGATCCCGGGGCAAAAGCATCAAAACCGAATGTCCCTCTGGACAAAATCAGAAACCTGGAATCCCTTGGTCCGGCTGACCCCCTGGTGCAGGAGCAATTGGACCGGGTTTTAGGCTGGGAT
>JAAZDD010000147.1 GCA_012512955.1 Clostridia bacterium | reverse complement strand
CCGTATCACTGTTGTAACGGGGACTGTACTCAGAAATGACCTGTTCAGGCCAGCCATGGGCCCTTTCCACCAGCAAGTCCGTTTCCCTGCGGGGAATATTTGCCGCAAGGGAAGGAATGCGATTGGTAATCATGGAAACGAATATCAAAGCAACAAAGGAAGCAGGCACCGACAGCACTCCCGGGTAAGGAATGGCACCGTAGGGCACGTTAGACCAAATGGGACTCCAGGTAAAAGAAGGATGGGCAAACTGGGCGTTGGCATACATGCACAGGAAACCGCCCACCAGCATCCCGGCAATGACCCCATATTTATTGGCACCCTTCCACCAAATACCCATGATTAATGGAGCAGTAAACACCGATGCGGAAAGGGCGATGGCCCAGATCACACTGGCCAAGGCGAAGGTAGGCGGATTAATGGTAACAAAGATGATCACCACACCGGCAATAAAAGTAACCACGGGGGCCAAGATCAGCTTTTGCCTTTGCGAAAGCTCCCTGTAGTTGCCTACAATATCATGAGCAATACCGGTACCAATCACGATCAACGCTCCGGCTACGGTGGAAACACCGGCTGCAATGGCTCCCGCCATAATCATGGCCAGGGCCCAGTTACCCACAAAAACATCGGACAGGATCAAGAGAAGCTTATCGGCCTCCACTGCCGCAATGTCAATATTGAACATATTGGTGTAAAGAACCCCGGAGAAACCGGCGGCAAAGGTGAGCACGTTGACCAAACCGATAAAAAACAGACCGATTAAAAAGCCGTAGCGACCTTCCTTAATGGTTTTTGCAGAAGCTACCCGTGACAGGTAATGAGGCACCGATGCCGTCCCAAAAAGCATGGAAAAGAAGATTCCCTGGTACCACTTGGGATGGACATCAGGAGGAAACACGGTAGAAAAGAATTTGGGGAAAGCTTCCATCATGACCGGGGTCATATTACCGTAGCCCCAAAAAGGAAGCATCCAGCCGGAAGCGCCCAGGGCTTTCAAAATCGCCATCACGGGAATAAGCATGGCGATAACGCAAATGGCTCCCTGGAGCGCCTGGTTCCAGGTCACCCCGTACATCCCCCCCAAAGTTACATAGATCACCACGATAAGGCCGCCGATAAACAGGGCAGGCAAGTAACTGATGCCCAACAGCATTTCAAAAACATGAGCAATCCCCTTCATTTGGCTGACAGCGTACATGATCATGATAAAAATCATGAAAGTTACGGCAATGAGACGGGCACTTTCACTGCGGAACCGTTCTGCCACATAACCGGCAGCTGTATAGGTACCCAACCTTCTGAGGGGCCCGCTGAAGGTAATGATCATGATCAAGTAGCCGCACATCCAGGCCTGGGACATAATCAGCAGCTTGGACTGGATGCCCCAGATCATGGCGGTAAACCCCAGGAAAGTAGCCAAACTGAGATAGGATGACACTACGGCAAGAGCGTTGGTTACGGGGCCGATGGAGCGGCCGGCAACATAGTAACCGTCGGTATCCATAATGCGACGTCTCGCTATTTCACCGATGATAATGAAGGAGGCGATCAGAGCCACAACCACGACAATACCAAGGCCAAATACCCCTTCTCTCGTAGTCATTTACCGGTCCTCCTTTCCTACCCGTTCCTTCTCCTCATCATTCTTAGCCAGCAGATTGCAAACAAAATAGCCTAACAGGATCGGACCAACCCAGTTAAGGGTAAGCTGATACCAATAAGGAAAAGGAAAACCCCAGATGGTCACATCCAACAACTGCGGAAAAGGTTGCATAAAAAAGACTCCCATGGCTATTACCATCACCATCAAGGTACTGACCACCACAATGGCCAATTCCTGTTTGTACACTCTGGTTGCCTTGTCGGTATAAGGCATCGTTTTCTGCTCCACCGATGGTTTCGGTTCTGTCATCAGTTCATCCCTCCCCGGAATGCAATAAAATTGAGAATTTTTAGAAAATTATTCGCCTTGAACCTTTGTCCTTCTCTAATATTCTAGCTATCACTTCCATTTCCTTCCATCAGATTCCTGCTTACTTCATTAAAATACTGGATACGACCAACCGCTGTACTTCACTGGTGCCGCCGCCAATGGGCATCAGGCGAGCATCCCGGTACAAACGTTCTATGGGGTATTCCCTCATGTAGCCGTAACCCCCGAATACCTGCAGGGCATCATCGGCCATTTTCACCACTTCATCAGCATAATAAGCTTTGGCGATGGATGCCTCGAATTTGCCGTCCTGGCCGTTATCCTTCATCCAAGCAGCCCGCAAAGAGAGCATCCGCGCCGCGTCGTAGGTAACCTTCATCCTGGCGATCTTATCCCTGATCATTTGAAAACGTCCAATGGGTTGACCAAATTGGGTGCGGGTCTTGGCATACTCTAAGGCATCCTCCAGCATTGCCCCCATCATACCCAGGCTCCCGGCAGCTAAAAACACCCCCCTTTCCCATACCAGTGCATCAGTAGTAGCCTGAAAACCCTTCCCTACTTCGCCCACTACGTTCTCTGCCGGTACCCGGCAATCCTCAAAGATCAGTTCTGAAGTAGGGGAAGTGCGATGGCCCATTTTATTCAATTGACGGCCCACGGAAAAACCGGGGGTCCCCTTTTCCACGATAAAGGCAGTGACTCCGTCAGCCCGTTTGTCTTTATCCACCGTGGCCATCACCAATACCACATCGGCAATGGGCCCGTTGGTAATGAACATCTTGGTCCCGTTTAAAACATAGTAATTCCCGTCCCTCCGGGCTGTAGTCTGAATCCCGGCAGCGTCGGAACCGGCATTGGGCTCGGTGAGACCCAAAGCTCCAATCCATTCACCGCTGGCCAGTTTAGGCAAATACTTCCGCTTCTGCTCCTCAGAACCGTGGAGCCAAAGGGGGACAGTGCAGATGAACAGGTGTGCCCCTAAAGAGAGATACAATCCCGGATCCTTGCTGCCTTTGGTAAAGGCCTCGTAAGCCAGCAGGCAGGTCACCGCATCGGTGCCGCTCCCCCCGTATTCCTCAGGAATAGGCAATCCGCACAGGCCCAGTTCCCCTATTTTCCGCCACAATTCCTGATCCCATTCACCGGTTTCATCACGGTGTTCCACGCTCGGCAATACTTCCTCCCGGGCAAACTTTTCTACCGTACGGACAAAAGCTTCTTGTTCAGGAGTAAAAGTAAAGTCCACACCAAACCCTTCCTTCCTTTTTGTCTTAGTCTTGCATTAAGCCCCTCAACGGTCCTAGCCAACCTTATCGGAACTCAGATTCCGGATAAATTCCACCGCCTGGGGATTTTCCAGACTGGACAGGTCCCCCATTTGCTGCTGAAGATGGGCTGCCTTGACCACCCGGCTCAGAATTTTACCGCTCCGCGTCCTGGGCAACTCCGGGACAAAATAGACGGACTGGGGCTTCAGTGCCTTACCCAGCGCGTTAGCGACCGTTTCCTTCAGCTCCTCTGCCAATTCCCGGCTTTCCCGGTAGTTGGAGGCCACTTTAACGAAACAGGCCGCCACTTCCCCCTTCAGCCGGTGAGGTACACCGACCACCGCCGCTTCTACCACTGCCGGATGGGCCACCAAGGCGGATTCAATTTCTGCCGGGCCCACCCGTTTGCCGGCGATGTTGAGGGTATCATCGGATCGTCCCTCAATGAACCAGAAGCCATCTTCATCCACCCGGCACCAGTCACCATGAACCCACACATCAGGCCACCGGGACCAGTAAGTATCCAAATAACGCTGGGGATCCCGCCAAAAACCCCTGGTCATGCCCGGACAGGGCTTTTTGATAATCAATTCCCCCACTGCTCCCCGGACCGGCTGACAATCGCTGTCCACTACTTCGGCGGCAATACCCAGGATGGGGCCGGAAAAACCGCAGGGTTTCATAGGCAACGCCGGGACACACCCCACAAT
>JAAZDD010000146.1 GCA_012512955.1 Clostridia bacterium | reverse complement strand
CTTCCTGACAGTTTCCTGTCTTTTATTATATCAGGTTCACTTAGATTATCGGAAATTTTGTCTAGTTTTATGGGTACATTATACAAACTACCGGTATCTCCCCCTTGTGAAATTCCCCTATTTGCGCTATTGTAATAGCAGGTAAGCTTAAAAGGGGGGAGCAGCATGAGTGTATTCGATCTGGAGAAATTGGCAGAATTAGTCACTTCCCGTATGGGTCCGTTACTGGTAGATCATCAACGTTGTTCCCGAACCCGCTCGCCCCTAAGTAAATGTTCCCATTGTACCGGTATTTGCCCCGTAAATGCCATTAGTTTTGGTAAGGAAGGCATTGAAATAGCAGATCACTGTCTGGAATGTGGCCTCTGTGCCGGTGTCTGTCCTACCGGTGCCTTGGGGATTCAAGAACCGACTGAGTTGGCTTTGCTGGAAAAAACCCGGTCTTTAAGTGCTTTAGGCGCCACGGTCGCCATCGGTTGTCGCCGGCAGCCGGAGTTAAATCCGAAAGGGTTATCAGTACCCTGCCTGGGAAGCTTATCCCTGGCCTTCTTACTGGTTCTGGAACAATCTCCTCACCCGGTCTATTTTGTCCTGTCTGAAGAAAAGTGTGCCCAGTGTCCGGTGACCGGCGGTGGCGAACACTGCTCGAACCGGTTGGCTGAAGTTGAGCACTTAATTGAGTCCCTGGGATTGACAGGGGGGGCTGTTCGCCTGGTGGCGGAGGCACCTCCCATTAAAATGCCTAAACGGAAAGAAGATACCGATCCCAGCCGGAGAGCCTTTTTCCGCTCCATATTCTCAGGAGCCAAACAAGTCCCTAAAGCGGTGGTCCAATCTGTGCTGGGAGAACCGGAAAAAGAGGAAAAGGGCATCAAACCCGTGGCCGGTTTGGAGGTTCCACGGCAGAAGTTGTTGAAAAGGGGACTGGAAACAAAAAAAGAGTCCCTCCTGGAATTGGACTTATTGCAAAGGCCTTTCCTGCAATCTACTTGCCATTTTTGCAGAGCCTGTACCATTTTATGTCCCCTGGGTGTCTTAAAATGCAGCGATGATTACCGGTTGACTCTGGATGCCGGAGGCTGTACCGGCTGCGGGCTCTGCGTGGATATTTGCGTCCACCGGAGTTTGGCCCTTGGCACCGGCAAAATTGCCGGGCTCTATCAGGATGAGCCGGAGTTGTTGGCCCAGGGTGTTAAAGGACGCTGTCAAAGTTGTGGACAAGAAATGATTGTCTCCGAGGAAAAGGAAAACTGTTTTATCTGTGAAAAAAGGGCTTTAATGTTTGCCAATTGACGACGGCGTTTGGTTGAAGTGAGGTCATAATCAGATGGAAATAATCTTTGGAGAAACCGGCAGGGAGACTGTCTGGCGGGAGGAAGACACTTTGGTGCTGGAGTTTCCCCGGCCCCAGGTTGTTTGTAGTACGTCCTCTTTAAACGGAGGTATTACCAAGGGAATCCGGGCCTTGCTTAATCAGACCTGCCCGCCGGTAGAGACCTCCCGGGAATTGCCGGGAGGAAGTGTGGAAGGGTATCTGGCTTTGATTGCAAAAAAAAGAGGCTTCGAACCCCAGGTAACAACAGGATTGCTGACAGCTGCCAGCCAGCGGAATGCGGCGGTAAGTTGTCTTTCTTTTCGTGATTTAAAAGTGTTGGCAGTAGTTACCGGGGGGATTGACCATAACGGAGGCAGGCCCGGAGACCCTGCTTCTTATTATGAAGAAAACGGTCAATACCATCTCCTGGCGGGAACCATCAATATCTTATTGGCGGTAAACGCTTTCTTGCCTCCGCCTTCCATGTTGAAAGCCATTATTACCGCCACTGAGGCCATAAGCGGGGCCTTAACGGAGTTGTTGGCCTCCAGCTGCTATTCAGCGGAATTGGCTACCGGCTCAGGCACCGACGGGATCATCGTCGCTTCCGATCCTGCAGCCGGGTTGAAGCTGACCGATGCCGGGTCCCATTCCAAATTAGGGGAGTTAATCGGCAAAACCGTGCGGGAAGCAGTAAAAAGGGCCTTGGTCCTGGAAACAGGTTTCACTCCCCAGCGGCAGTTAAATGTAATGGCCAGGCTCAAAAGATACGGTATTGATGAAGGGGTTATCTGGGAGGATTTTGAAAAACACCATCCCGGCCGGCTGTCCCCTGATGGATACAAACTTATTTTAAATAAACTGGCAGGGCAGCCGGAATTGGTTTCCGCCGTATCCTGTCTCCTTCACCTGGCGGATCAAGTGCGCTGGGATTTGCTGTCACCGGAAGCTGCCTGGCCGGCAGCCCGGGGAACATTGCATTCAGTAGGTATTGAGCTTGACAGGGCGGTCTTTTGCTCACCTTCCGGTACCAAAGGGGAAAGCCCCCTTGTTCAAGCTTTGCTTCAGGGATTGCATAGTTTGGTCCTTAGACAGGCCGGTGTTTAACGGGTTCACTGCAAATCTCAAGCAGGAAAATCGCGAGATTACCTATAATAACTTAAAAATGTCCATGAGTTGGACTGTAGCACTTAGTCGGAGGTTGGTGTGATGAACAAAAAATTATTATTCATATTAATTGGGCTGATGATTGGGGCTTTGGTCCTTAGCGGTTGCAGTGCCGCAACCGGGGAAAAATCCCCGGGGGAACCGGCCCAAGGGGAAGGGACCCAAGGAAATGTGGAAGGTAATTATCCGGTGACCTTTACCGACAGTCTGGGAAGGGAAATCGTTGTTGAGAACAGACCTGACAAAGTAATTTCCTTGTCCCCGGCGATTACGGAAATTCTCTTTGCCATCGGAGCAGGGGAACAAGTGGTAGGGGTAACCGACTACTGTGAATACCCGGCGGAAGCGCTGGAAAAACCCAAAGTAGGCGGCTTTGAAGATCCCAATGTGGAACTGATCATTGAGTCGGAACCGGACCTGATTTTTGTCGCCGCCGGTATTCAGGAGGAAATGGCCCAGAGTTTTGAAGGATACGGGATCAAAGTGATTGCCCTTGATGCGGAAACCGTGGAGCAAGTTTTACACAACATCCGGCTGGCCGGTTTGGCTACGGGAAATGGGGAGAAAGCCACGGCACTGGTGGAGGAGATGGACAGGAGGATTACCAGGGTTAAGGAAACAGTAGCCAAAGCCTCCCATCGGCCTACCGTCTTTTTCGAGGTGTGGGATGATCCCTTGATGACGGCAGGCCCCGGCTCCTTTATCGATGATTTGATTAAAGTAGCCGGCGGAGAAAGTATTGCTTATGATGCAGCAGAGCGTTTTGCCCTGTTCAGCCTGGAAGTGTTGTTGGAAAGGGATCCGGAGTTTTATTAATCCAGGATCATGCCCATCAGCCTGAAGACGTAATGGCCCGGCCCGGCTATGAGGGCTTGTCGGCAGTCCAAAACGGCAAGGTGGCTGCGGTCCAAGATGATCTGGTCTCTTTACCGGGGCCCAGGCTGGTTGAGGGATTGGAAATCATCGCCCGTATTCTGCATCCTGATCTTTTCTGAGAGAGGATGAGAGCAATCGGTGGGCAGGCATAGACGTGGCGTCATTATTCTGGGCAGTTTTCTGCTTGTAATTGTCATTATGATTTTCAGTATTACCGTGGGCCCTGCCAGTCTTACCTTCCGGGAGGCCTTTGAATTGTTCATTGCCAAGATCCCCGGCCTGAAGGGTTTGGTGGATATTTCCCAATATCCTGTTACCCACCAAACCATCGTCTACCAGGTGCGGATGCCCCGGATTGTACTGGCCGCTTTGGTAGGAGGGGCCTTGGCGGCGGTAGGTACCACTTTCCAGGGCCTGTTCAAAAATCCCATGGCAGATCCCTACGTGATCGGTGTTTCCTCAGGGGCTGCTTTAGGGGCTGCGGTGGCCATTGTTACCGGCTTCAGTCGCATCTTGGGTATGTGGGCCTTACCGGTGGCTGCATTTTGCGGAGCCATTTTAACGGTGGTCCTGGTTTATCAAATAGCCAGGGTCGGAAACAAATTGCCTATTTTTAACCTGTTGCTGGCGGGTGTGGCCTTAAGCTCCTTTATGACGGCCATTATGTCCTTTTTGATGATTCTGCATGCCCGGGAACTGGCCCAGATCGTTTATTGGACATTGGGCAGTTTTGCCGGCAAGGACTGGGTGCAGGTAAGAATTGCTGCGCCGGTGATTTTACTTGGTGTTTGTGCCCTGTGGTTTTTTGCCCGGGAACTGAATGCCATGCTCTTTGGCGAAGAAACGGCACAGCACTTGGGTGTTGATGCGGAGAAAGTCAAACAAGTTATTTTAGTCATCGCTGCCATCACCGTGGCCAGCGGCGTTGCCGTCAGCGGGACCATCGGTTTTGTGGGGCTGATTGTCCCTCATACGGTTCGCTTGTTGACGGGACCGGATCACCGCTTTTTAATGCCCTGTGCTGTTTTGGGGGGAGCTGCCTTTATGGTGGCTACTGATACTTTTGCCCGTGTAGCCCTGGCTCCCACGGAGATTCCGGTGGGCATTATTACCGCCATGTTCGGGGGACCCTTTTTTATTTACTTGCTGCGTAGGAAGAAAACCAGTGTTTTTTAATTATTGATGGTGGAGTGAGCTGCATGGTACCACATCTGTCAGTTAATGAATTGGCCTTTAGCTACGGCAACAATCCCATCCTAAAGGAGATCACTTTCCAAGTGGAACAAGGTGGCTTTGTGGTCATCGTCGGTCCCAACGGATCAGGTAAGTCTACCTTGCTCAAAAACTTATCAGCGGTATTAACGCCTGCTTCCGGACAAGTTTTCCTGGATGGGGAAGCCTTATATAAAGTGACACCTAAAGAGCTGGCCAAAAAACTGGCTGTAGTTCCCCAGGAAACAGCGGTGCAGTTTCCTTTTACGGTGATGGAAGCAGTGTTGATGGGCAGGATGCCTCATCAAAAACGTTTTCAGGGGGACACGGCTGAAGACCTGGCTATTGTGAAACAGGCCATGGAGCGCACCAACACCTGGCATCTAAGGGAACGCTCTATTACGGAGATCAGCGGCGGGGAGCGGCAGCGAGTGATTGTGGCCCGTGCCCTGGCTCAGGAGCCCCAGGTTTTATTACTGGATGAACCGACAGCTCATTTGGATCTCCAGCATCAGATGGAGTTGCTGCATTTATTGCAGGATATTAACGAAAACAGCAAGGTTACTGTACTGGCTGTACTTCATGACCTGAATCTGGCCGCTCAATTCAGCAAGTATGTGATTTTGCTGTATGACTCCCGGATTTATGCTGCCGGGCCTCCGGAAGAAGTACTCACCGCCCAGAATATCCGGGAAGTTTACGGGATGGAAGTGGTGGTCACCCCCAATGAGCTGACCGGCCGGTTTAATATTATTCCCGTTGCCTTAAGGGACCAGGTGTCCATGAGGAAAGAAGGATTGCATGTTCACTTGATTTGTGGAGGTGGGACCGCCAGTTTCCTCATGGAGCAGTTGGTCCAGCAAGGTTACCGGGTGAGCTGCGGCGTATTGAACATCGGTGACAGCGACTGGACAAAAGCCAAGTCTTTGGGCATTGAGGTGGTGGAAGAGATTCCCTTTGCCGGAATCAAGGAGGAAACCTATCGCTTAAACCGGCAGCTTCTGGACAAAGCCCGGGTAGTAGTGGTACTGCCGATCCCCTTCGGTCACGGCAACGTAGGCAATCTGGGGCAGGCACTGGAAGCCTGCCGGAGAGGACAAACCGTTTTGCTGGTAGGGGAGGAAGACATCAGAGGAAGGGATTTTACCGGCGGGGAAGCCGTTGCCCTTTACGATGAACTGCTCCGGTCAGGAGCAGTGGTCATCAAACAGGCCGCCCAGTTGTTTCCCTACCTAAAAGGGTTAGCCGGCGATTAAACCCTTAATGGGCAGGGAAATTTACCTTTTTATGGTAGTACAGGATAGTGGCAAGGTTAAGTTAGCATAGAACCATCAATAATAAGCAGCTGTGGGGTGAAGGAATGATCCGGTGGTTTCAGCATCTGCGTATTTCCAACAAGATCCTGTTGTTGGCGGTAATCATGGTTATATTTTTGATTGCCATGGGCATTTTCAGTTTACGCAATATGGCTTTGATGAGGCAGCAGGTGGAAGAATTACATGAGATCGATTTACATGCCATCGATTATTGGGGTCAAATTTACGGTCAATCAGTGATGATATCTACTTATATCCTGAACCATATTGCCGCCGAAGACGCCCCTCAGCTGTTCAGGGCGGAGAAGGGTATTGAAACTTCGGAAGAGATCATTGAAAACTGCCTGGCGGAGTTGAGACAATTGCCCTTAAGTCCGCAAGGTCAGGAGCTAATGCAGAAATATGAGAATACACTGCAAGACTGGCGGGCAGCGCGAACTAAAGTTTTGAATTTGAGTAAAATGGGTGATAAAGAGGGAGCCAGGCAAGCTACCCAGGCCGCCTCCAATTTAAGAGATGAAACCATAGCCATCGCCCGGGAAATGCAGCGTCTCAGCCATGAACAAGCGGAGCAGCGTTACCGGTTGACGGAGCAGGCTTATGTAGCCACCGTGAGGGAGTTTGTGCTGAACTTAGTGGCTGCAGTGGTGTTGGGACTCTTGCTTAGCCTGGCAATGGGCAGGTTGATCCGGCTGCCTTTGCAGTCCCTGGAAAGGGCCAGCCGGCAAGTGGCCGCAGGGGACCTCACGGTAACTTGGCAGGTTGACAGTAGGGATGAGGTAGGAAAACTAGCCGTGTCCATGGCTCAAATGGTCCGGCATTTGAGTGAGCTCATCGGCACCCTGAATGAAAAGGCTACACAGGTAGCCGATGCGGCGGAGCAATTATCCGCTAACACCGACAATGTCAGGCAGGCTTTGGAGCAAATCAATATTTCCGTCCAGGAAATGGCAAACGGAGCCAATGAGCAAGCCAATTCCGCTCAAAATGCCTCGGAGCAGACACAGTTGATCCTGCAAGCCATGAGTACCAATAGGAAGAATATTGAAGCCATTGTGGATGCTGCAGGTACCGTCAAGGAATTGGTGGCCAACGGGCTTAAAGCCGTAGAAGAGCAGAACGCCAGTATGCAGGAGAATGTCCATGCTGCAAAAAGTGTAGCCCGGGCAGTCAAAGACTTGTCCCGGGAGGTTGATGAGGTGGGGGCGATTCTTTCCACCATCAGCCAAATAGCCGATCAGACCAATCTCTTGGCTCTAAATGCAGCCATTGAGGCCGCACGGGCGGGGGAACATGGCCGGGGCTTTGCGGTGGTGGCGGAAGAAGTGAGAACCCTGGCGGAGGAAGCTGCCCAGGCTACCGGCAACATTAACCGGATTATCCTTTCCATCCAATCGGGTACCCAGGCGGCCGTTGAGGAAATGAACAAAGCCGGAGATTCGGTATCCAGACAGGCGGAAGCGGTTGAAAAGACATCGGAGGCATTCCGGCAGATTTCCCGGGCCATTGACAATATGGGCGAGCAGATAGAAGGTATGGCGGAGGCGGCGAAGCAAATCAGGGCCGGTGTCCATTCCATTGCCGGAGTCATTGAAAACATTGCCTCTGTGTCGGAGGAAAATGCAGCTTCTGCCCAGGAGATTGCAGCCAGTGTCGAGGAACAAAATGCGGCGGTAGAGGAAATGGATGCTTCCGCCGGGTTCTTGGACGAACTGGCGAAAGAATTGAAGCAAGTAGGAGATAAGTTTGTTGTTAAGTAATACGTTATTGTATAAGGCAATAATTTTCGCCGAGCGGGAGTTGTTCTACAGCCGTCGGCAGCTTACTGCCGGTATCTTTGTTACGGCTTCGTCATTGCGGAGCGAATATTATTGCCTTAGGTCAGTTCGTTTATAATTTGCCTGTAGATAGGCTTTTATTTTTGCATACTGTTCATTGCGGTTATTTCTGGTGATGGTGATAATGTGAACATCATCCCGGCTGCGGATGTGGTCCAGGAAGGGAGTGGAACGCTGTTTAATCACTCCCAGGACTGGGATGGGTGAAGACAGGCACTCCTGCACTTTTTGCTGAAAAGTGAAGGCCGTGGATTCAAAGTGACCCAGTTCGTCCATCAAGATCAAATCCTTGGGTGAAGCCAGGCTTTCTTGTAGTATTTTTACTCCCCAATCCTCAAAAGTGTCGATGACCGGCTCCCAGTATCCCTGAGCTCCCCCTTTGGCAATATATAAAGGATGGCAGTCAGCCGGAACGATGCCGGTTAAGTCTTTCATCACAAAGCCCACCTGTTTCCCGGCAATAATCTGGCGAAGGGTCCTGAAACCGCTGGGGGTAAGCTGTAGCTCCTCCAATAAACGGTTAATAATGGTTGTTTTCCCGACTTGGATTTCACCGGTCAGCAATACTTTCATGTTATTACCTCCCTCTCTAAATGAGGTTTTTCTCGCTCATACTCCAAACCGAATTTAGAGCAGGAATCCCGGTGAGAACACCGAAATTTATTCAATAATATTATTTAACTAAGCACTAAGACATTAGTGAGGATATAGGGAGGAAGTAATATGGATATTTTATCATCCATCATCAACAACTTGCAAGATGATGCCCGGGTGAAGGAAGTGAGGATTGGACCGTTTTGGACGGCGGTGATCAGCAAAAATTGCGGTTTGGCCTCCACAACTTTGGGCTTTCAGGAGCATATTGCCTCAGGTCCCCCGGTTAAGGAAGCCGGCTCATTGAGAGACAAGACTGCCTTGGAGCTATGTAAGTATGTTGATAGCGAAAGCCTGCTGGAAAGAAGTGTGGGTTTGGCGGCAATTAATTCCCTGTTAACAGTTCAACCTGAAACCCTCAGGGAAATCAATGCTGCTGAGGTATTGGCCCGGCTGGGAGCAGACAAAAATGTATGCGTTGTAGGCCATTTCCCTTTCATCAATAAACTGAGGACTCAAGTCAAACAACTTTGGGTCTTGGAACTGCGTCCTCAGCCGGGGGATCTACCGGCAGGGGAAGCAGCCAGGATCATTCCCCAGGCTGATCTAGTGGCGATTACCAGTACCGCTTTGATTAACGGTACCATGAACAATTTACTGGCCCTTCGCCGGGAAGATGCCCTTACCATGGTGTTGGGTCCCACCACTCCTATAACTCCCCTCTGGTTTGATTACAATGTGGATATAGTCAGCGGAACCCTCGTCACCGATCCCGAAATTGTTCTCCGCCTTGTTTCCGAGGGAGTGACTTTCCGCCAGTTCCGGGGTAGAGGGGTACAGGCGGTGACCATGGTCTCTCCTCGCTTGCAGTTTTAAGTTAAACGGCGGTCAATTGCCTGCCGGCGGCCAGGGCTACCTTCAGTTCTGGGACTACCACCGGCAGACCTTCCAGCCTGGTCCTGTCGATGGACACGTTAGTGCCGTAGACTTTGCTTAAAGTATCGGAAGTAAGTACCTCCATGGTATCGCCTTTGTCCAGAATTTGACCTTCGTGGATAAGAATTACTTCATCGCAGTAGTATAAGGCCAGGTTGGGATCATGGAGGGTAACCAGTACGGTAAAATTGGCTTCTTTGACCAGCCGTTGCACGATACTCATAATCTGGTGTTGGTTATAAAAATCCAGGTGGGAAGTAGGCTCATCCAACAGCATGTAAGGAGCACGCTGGAACAAGGCTCTGGCTACCAGTACCAGCTGTTTCTCCCCGCCGGACAGCTGGTTGAAGGGTCGGTCCGTCAGGTGGGCGATGCCCATCCCGGCCAACACCTGGCGGGCTTCTTCCTCAGCGGCAGCCCCCGGAGAGGCCCAGAGGGACAGCCGGGATACTTCTCCCATCAGCACTACTTCCAAACAGGTATAATCAAAAGCTAAAGTGGAACTTTGGGGCACCAGGCTCACTAACTGGGCGATTTCCGGTCGGGACAAGTTGGCTGTGTTCTTGCCGTCCAGGTAAACACTGCCTTTCCGGGGCTTGATAATGGCATTGATGCAGCGAATTAGAGTGGTTTTCCCGCAGCCGTTGCGACCCAGCAATGCACAAAGTTTACCCCTCTCCAGTTTAAAATTCACACCGGTTAATACCTTTCTGCTGCCATAACCTGCCTCCAGATTGGTAACCTTGATACTCATCGTTTTACCCCCGTTTCTGGCTCAAGACCAAGTATCCTAAGAATGGAGCACCGATGACCGAAGTCATAATGCTGATGGGAATTTCCGAACTGAATAAAGAACGGGCCGTTGTATCCATTAACAGCATTAGAGTTCCCCCAACAAAAGCCGTAACGATGATTAAACGCCGGTGTTCCGGCCCCACTAAAAAACGGGCTATGTGGGGCACAACCAGCCCTACCCAACCTACCGTGCCGCAGACTGCAATGCAGACGGCAATCATTAAAGCGGTGGTGATAATGTAAAAGGCTCTCCATTTGGCAATGTCGATGCCCAGAGACAAGGCCTGCTCATCGTCCTGGGACATGATATTTAATCGCCACCCTACGATGGTGATGAGAGTTGTGCAGACCAAGGTGATGATCAGGGGCCACAAAATAGTGTCCCATTTGGCTGCCTGGAAACTCCCCATAAGCCAAAAGACGATGGCCTGCAGCTCATTGTAGGGATCCGCCACATATTTCAAAATGGAGATCCCTGCCTGGAAAACCGAAGAAACTACAATTCCGGCTAAAATCAACACCGAAGTAGAACGGTCCCGGCTTTTGGCAGCCATATAGTAGGCGGCAAGAACAGCGGCGACTCCGAAAGCAAAAGAGGATAAACTCACCCAAGGGCTTAAGGGCGGAAAAAACAGGAGTGCCAGGACTGCCCCAAAACTGGCCCCGGCGGTTGCTCCCAATAAATCCGGCGAAGCCAGGGGATTACGGAAAAGGGCCTGAAAGACGGCACCGGCTACCGATAAAGAGGCCCCTACCACCAGCGCCAGTAAGATCCGGGGCAGTCGAATCCGTATCAATACACTTTGCATTTCCTGAGTTGCGGGCTGCCAGTTACCCTCTATCCCCAGTTCCGACAATAAGATTTTACCTATATCGATAGGGGAGATAGGGTAACGGCCGGCCAGCAGAGCAATAATTATCGCTGCTACAAAGGCTGCTATTATTAATGCCGGGACTGTTTTTCTCAACCTATACTTTGCCTCCCAGTTCTGTAAATGATCTGCCGATGAATCTCAGGTAAAAATCGTCAGCTACTTGG
>JAAZDD010000145.1 GCA_012512955.1 Clostridia bacterium | reverse complement strand
GAACAAACCCTGAAGACAAAGGGATTTGTAAAGAGCCACCGTTGTTACTTGGTTAATCTTCGTCGCATCTTTCGTTTAAAGGAAGATCATTGTCTCCTGGACAATGAGCAGCGGATACCCGTAAGCCGGAAACAATATCCCGTCGTCAAAAAAGCTTTCATGGATTGGGTGGTAGATGAACATTGAGGGTGGCCTGGTTAACTCTGGAGTTGCTTATAAACGGCCTGGAGATAGTCTTATTTATTTTTTTTACCAGCAATCGTTTAGGGGTACGGGAGTACCACCAAGCCTGGGTGCCGGTCTACGGTATTTTTTTCTTTATCGTCTTGTCCTGTGTCAATTGGCTGGCTTCTTCCCCGATTATCAATGCCGTGGTCAGTTTGATATTGGCGGTCGTTTTTGGGTTGCTCTTATTAAAAGGTAGCATCAATGAACGCATTTATTGGCCGGTATTTGTTTTGACTCTGATATTCAGCATTGACTTGGCAACTAGTCTTATTTTTGTGAATGTGCTCAATGTTCCTTTATCCCTAATCTTGGAACCCACTGCCTACCGTTTTTTGCTCATGGTGCTGGTAAAGTTGATTCAACTGACGGTCATCTATCTGTTGTATTTAAAAACTCAATCCCGGGATTCAATCAGCACATTGCCCGGTTGGCTGCTTTTTATAATACCTGCACTGAGTATTGCCTTAATGTTCCTGTTACTTTCAGGAGAAACTCTCATTCGGGGAGATAACGCTACCGAATGGGCGTTTGCTTTAGCTTCTTTAGTCATTTTGTTTCTGAATGTGCTGGCCGTTGGGATTTTTAGTCTCATGGCTCATCAAAATAAGGAACTAATACGACAGCGCCTGAAATTGAAACAGCTGGAAATGCAATCCGTTTTTCAGGATGAACTCAAAGCAATTTACCAGGAGCAGCGGAAATTCCGTCATGACATCAAAAACCATCTTCAGGTAATGCAAGGACTGCTGATGGATAAGCAATACGAAGCATTAACAGTATATTTGGATGAAATATGTGCTGCCCAGGAAACATCGGAGGCACCTATCCAAAGCGGTAATCTTATTATGGATACGGTGCTTAACAGCAAAATACTCTTTGCCTCCAGCCGGGGCATTGAAGTAAAAGTTGAAGAAGCAGTATATTCACGCGGTGTCAAGTTGGACGGCATGGATTTAACCGCTCTTTTGAGCAACTTGCTCGACAATGCTATTGAGGCAGTGGAACGGATTGATGATGAGGAGGCAACAAAGGCGGTATTCGTTACTATTGGGCCAAGGAAAAGCTATTTCATGGTACGTATTACCAATCCGACTGATGACAAAGTAAAATTTGACGTTCATACTAACCGGTGGATCTCAGCCAAAACCGGTCCCGGTCACGGACTGGGACACAGCATAGTTGGAGATATTGTAAAGAAATATGACGGTCTGTTGCAGTTAAACCATCAGAATGGCCTATTTACGGCTCAGGTGCTACTGCCGATAACGGATTCCTGATGAAAGCTACCCCTGTATCCGGTAAAAAAGAGGTCATTTTTTATGCTTTACTACCATTCGTGTCGTTTTAGGTACCATTCGTGCCGAAACCCTTTTCCCAGTAAACATTTTCGTTATAATGTAGGCAACAGCAAGGGCTTGGCCGGAGCCGCCCCCGGCCGGGTTAAGGTAGGCGAAACCGGAAAACTTAGGAAGGGAGAGGTGCACCGTGTTGAAAGGCAAGCTTAGGACAAATCTGCTATTGTGTATCGCAACGGTGGCAGTTTTGGTTGCCAAAGCTTCAGCGGTATCGGCATGTATGTTTATCACCTATCAACCTAAAATGCCAAAGAGTCTGCAAAAATAACCATATTGCAAGTTTACTCGAATAGAGCAGAAGCAACATTTGAGGAATTTACTGCCACAATAAATGGATAAGGAATAACTATTAAATTACCTGAATAATATCCCCGGATGTCTTTAATTCATTTGTTGCTCAATATGCACCTGGTGGCCAAGTATAATAGGCTCTCCTTTGAATAGACACCTGTAATAACGGAAATTCAGGACTATACAAAGGGGAGTTTTTCTTTGCGAAGAAGAGGGATCATAAAGATTTTCGGGCCACAGGGGCCAAGGGAGGGGAATCTGCATGCTTAAAGGACGTACGCCCACATTGAATGAGAGAATTGAAAATGTGGACTACTATATCGCCAATGGTAAGGACTATAATGCAACAATCACGAAGTATGAAATTGAGCGTTTGAGAGCAGAGAACAAGATGCTCAGAGCCGAAAATAAACGAAAGGAAATGGAAATTGCTATCTTAAAAAAAGAAATCCAAACAATAGGAAGGAGAATGAGGCTTAAAGCCTAGTGATGAAAGCTGATGGATTCATTTCAATATTTAGCATGAGGGTAACCGGGGGACTGATCTTTGTTTATGGGTGGATTCTGTTAATCGTTGACAGGTTCAAAGCCGGTTATAAAGAATGACACTTTGCCATTTTGTCAATGGGGTTTTGCCAAAATGGCAAAAGTCAAGTGGAAAAACACCGAAAAGGCACCGGATGGTGGCCTTTTTTATTTTGGCATGTTCTTTGCTCTTATTTCTGAGACAGCACAAGATAATTGGTCATGAGGAGGTAAGAGTAAATGAATGATGCCAGGAAGATGGCTGCTTCCGCCGGGGAGGGGCCCAGGTGGGCAATGGTCATTGATTTGGCCAAATGTATCGGCTGCTCCACCTGTACGGTGACCTGCAAAGCGGAAAACAGGACCCCGCCGGGAGTAAGTTATAACGTGGTGTTGACTCAAGAAAAGGGGACTTTTCCCCAGGTTTCGGTGGAACACATACCCAGACCCTGTATGCAGTGCGATCGTCCGGCCTGCGCCCAGGTCTGTCCCGTCAAGGCTACCTATAAGATGGAAAACGGGATTACCGCCATCGATTATGATCGGTGTATCGGTTGTCGTTACTGTATTACCGCCTGCCCCTACGGGGCCCGGTATTTCGATTTCGGGGACAGTTATGGGCAGGAGATGCTGTCCTTCGAATTTGTCCAGGCAGCGGAGTACGGTGTGGACCGGGGTCCCCGGAACGGTTTCAAAGCTCCTAAAGGGACCGTCAGAAAATGCACTTTCTGTTTTCACCGCCTGTCCCGGGGGGAAGAGCCGGCCTGTGTGGAAACCTGCATCGGTGACGCCCGTTATTTCGGGGATTTAAGCGATCCCAACAGTGTAGTCAGCAAGCTGGCTGCCGGTCCGAGAGCCTTTTACTTAAAAGAAACCATGGGGACCTTGCCCCGGGTAATCTATCTAAAGTGAGGTGGACAAAATGACAACCCAGGTGAAAGCAATGGCTAAACAGGCACCCATGCGCCAGAAAAGCGGTCGGGTAACCCTGTGGTATGGTTTTCTATTAATTCTGATTGCTATGGGCTTGGGAGCCATCGGCATTAGAGCAATGCATGGTCTGGCGGTAACCAACTTGACCAGTGATGTGCCCTGGGGTTCCTGGGTAGCCTTCTATATTTATTTTGTAGGGATGAGCGCCGGTGCCTTCCTGTTGTCTTCCCTGATTCATGTCTTTGACATGGAGCACTAGGAAAAGGTAGGCCGGGATGCCACTTTGGTCGCCATTATTTCCATGGTCCTGGCGTTAACTTTCATCCTGCTGGACATCGGTCGGATGGACCGGTTCTGGCATGCCCTGGTCTACGGCAATATTACCAGTGTGCTGGCTTATGAAGTCCGTTTCTATGTTGTCTATTTGATCCTTTTGGCAGCAGAATTGTGGTTTGCCATCAGACATGATCTGGTGATTGCTGCCCAAGGAACCGGACTGAAAGCTTCCGTGGCTCGCTTCTTAAAATTCGGCAGTACCGATACTTCGGAAAAAGGCAAAGAAAAAGATCGCCGCTGGCTTAAGATTTTAGGAGCTATCGGTATTCCTATCGCCATCTTTGGAGTTCACGGCGGTACCGGCTTATTGTTCGCCGTTGTCAAAGCCCGTGCTTACTGGAACACCGCCTTGTTCCCGGTGGTTTTCGTCCTTTCCGCTTTAGTCTCGGGGACTGCCCTGGTGACGGCCATCTACATTATTAAAACCAAAGTGACGGGCAAGCAGTTGGACCTGAGCCTGGTCCGGTCCCTGGCCGGCTGGATGATCCTGTTTCTCATGATCGATGTGGGATTGCAGTTTTTTGAATGGATTGTGGGCTTTTACGGGCTTCAGGAAGATGCCCTGGCTGCCCTGTACTTCCAGCTTCAGGGGGCCAACGCCTGGGTGTTCTGGCTGGTGCAAATGGGCATTGGGGTAGCGGTGCCTGTCTGCCTATATGCAGTTAAATCTACCCGGAATTCCCCGACGGCGATGCTGATTGCCGCCCTGGCCGTTGTCGCCGGTATTTTGGGGGTACGCTTCAACATCGTGCTGCCGGCTTTGGTCCATCCTTTATTGCCGGGATTGCCGGAGGGACAATATTATCCCACTTTGTTGGAATGGACGGCTTCGGTAGGTGTTATCGCTTTGGGAATGATGCTCTATACCATCGCTGTGCGGGTGTTACCCATAGATGAAGCTTAAGGAAGGAGGGAACCAGGATGAAAAAGATATCTGATTGGAAAGTTAATAGGCGCAAGTTCTTAAAGGGTAGTCTGGCAGCGGGGGGTGTGGCCGTTTTGACTCCGGGTCTGGCTGACCAAAAGGGACGGCACAGGTCTGCTCCCTGGTATGACAGTCCCCATGGCATAGGACAGGATCTTGAGGATTACGATGCCACCGAGGTGATCTATACCCTTTGTGAGCAGTGCAATACCCACTGTACGGCCAAAGCAGTTATAAAAAAACAGGAGGGAGTAGTGGCTTCCCCCGGGGTGGTCCGGAAAATTGCCGGTAACCCTTACAGTCCTTTAAACAGCCAGCCTTTCGGCCAGATTCCCTATGATACTTCCCCGGTGGAAGCGGTGAAAGGAAAGGATGACCTGGCGAGGGAGGGGCGTTCTTTTCGGGGCGGAAGAACCTGTCTTAAGGGACAGGCGGGGATCCAAACCGCCTACGATGCCTTAAGAATTACTCAGCCCTTAAAGCGGGTTGGTCCCAGGGGCAGCGGGGAGTTCCAGAGTATTACCTGGGAACAGGCGATTAAGGAAATCCTGGAAGGAAGCGATCTGGGGACCCCCGGCATCAAGGAATTCAACAAATTTGTTCCCCAGGGCCCGGTCATGGCCGATTGGGACCTGGTCAAAGCCGGGGAAATGTCTCAGGAGGAATTCGACCGGAAGTACAAGGAGGTGTTGATTGACACCAAACATCCCGATTTCGGGCCCAAAGTGAATTTGATTACCAGCCTGGTGGGGGATCGCCGGGATTTTATCCAGGAACGTTTTTGGTTCAAGTCTTTGGGCAGTATCAATACCATCCATCACGGGGGTATCTGCGGTATGCCCGGGGTGATGGGGAACGTCCAGTCTTTCACCGGTCCGCAGAAGAAAAGGATGTACAGTGATATCGACCATGCGGAATACTTGATTATCTGGGGTACGGATCCTTTTGTGGCCAACAAAGGCCCCAGCTGGCTGGCGCCGAAATTGACCAACGCCCTGGCCCGGGGGATGAAACTGGTGGTCATCGATCCCCGGATGAGTGCCGCGGCGGAGAAAGCCCACAAGTGGATTCCCATTATTCCCGGTACCGACGCCGCATTGGCCCTGGCCATGGCCCGCTGGATAATCGAGAATAAGCGGTATGATGAACGTTATTTGTTAAATCCCAATAAAGAAGCGGCCCAGGCTGATAACGAGCCTACCTGGTCCGATGCCACTCACCTGGTCAATTTAAGTGATCCCAAGCGGCCTAAGCTCAAAGCCAGTGTCCTGGGGATTGGGGAAAACCAGAACGTAGTGCTGCAAAACGGAGTGCCGGCGATTGCCGACGAAGCCACGGAAGGCACTTTGGAAGTGGATACCACCATCAACGGCATCCGGGTCAAATCAGCCTTTACTTTGTTCAAAGAAAGGTGTTTTGAGCGGACCCTGGAGGAGTATGCAGAGATCTGCGGGGTGCCGGTGGAAGACATTGTGACTTTGGCGAAGGAGTTTACCTCCTACGGCAAGAAAGCCTCCATCACCTCCTACCGGGGACCGGCCATGCACACCAACGGCTTTTATGCCATCAGGGCCATTGCCTGCTTGAATCACTTGTTGGGGAATTATGACTGGAAAGGCGGAGCCATCTCCAGCGGCGCCCAGTACAGCCCCATGAATGGGCGCTATGATCTGCTGGGAGTGCCGGAGGGAAGGACCGCCTGGGGTGTAACCATGTTCCGGCGGGGGCCTTACGAAAAGAGCAGCCTGTTCCAAAAAGACGGTTACCCGGCCAAGAGGCCCTGGTTCCCCATTGGCAACCACGCTTTGTTTGAAGTGCTGCCCAGTATTGGGGAAGGATATCCCTACCCCATCAAGGCCTTGTTCATTCACCGGATTGCACCCACCTTGTCCGTCGGTGACGGGGAACGGGTCCTGGAGATCTTAAAGGACACCGCTAAAGTACCCTTGCTGGTGGTTTCGGATCTGGTGGTCAGTGAAGCTGCTTCCGTGGCCGATTATGTATTGCCGGATCTGAGCTACCTGGAAAGATGGGGCTTTGAGACCATTTATCCTAACCAGCCCCTGAAATTAAGCCATTTCCAGCAGCCGGTAACCAGGGCATTTGACGGTCCCAGGGCTTTTGAAGATGTGCTGGTTGAAATGGGTAAAGCACTGAATTTGCCGGGAGTGGGGGACAATGCTTTCCCGGACGGCAGCGCCCTTCACTGTACGGAGGATTTCTACCTGAAACTGGTGGCCAATATTGCCTACGACGGGGAGCAGGTACCCGATGCCAGCACCGAGGAACTGCAGTTGTTCACCCGGACCCGCCAGAAGGCTTTAGGACAGTATTTTGAGGAAGAGAAGTGGAAGAAAGCGGTCCGCCCGGATGAGTGGGCCAAGGTGGTCTATGTGTTGAACAGGGGAGGACGTTTTGAGGCCCTCGGTTCCGAGTATGTGGGAGAACACCTCAAGTATCGCTATGGCAACCAGGCTGACTTCTATTCGGAGAGGGTTGCCCAGCACCGTCATTCCTATACCGGGGAATATTTTGACGGATTGCCCCGCTACGAACCCCAACGGTTCTTCAACGGGAAGGAAATCCGGGACGATGCCTATCCCCTGTATATGATCAACTGGAAAGCCCATTACATCGGTTCTCACCGGAATATTCACAGCAGTTGGCTCCGGGAGATTGAACGGGAAAATTTCCTTTGGATTAACCCCAAGGATGCCCGGGCTCGTGGGCTGAAGGACGGGGATAAGGTGGTAATTAAATCGGCCACCTCCCAGGTTACCGGTACCGTGAAAGTGACGGAACGGATTCGTCCCGGCGTGGTGGGAAGCAACTATAACTACGGTCATTTTGCCTACGGTTCCAAACCCGTCAAAATTGACGGCAAACCCACTGTGACGGATCCTGTCTACGGCCATGTGGAATGGGCCCAAAAGCCCAACAGCGGTTATGCAGGCCCCAGGAATGCCGGCTTTTCCGCCAATGCCCTGGTGCGCCATGATGAAGCGTTGCATGTGGGGGCCTTGTTTGACCCGGTGGGTGCCGGCGCCGCCCAGTTATGTACCAAGGTGGAAGTAGTGAAACTCTAGGCAACCGGTTTTGATGATTGCTGAAAAGTAGAATCAGAGGACGGGTTTTGTGTCCTGCCGGCACAAAAGCCCGTCCTCTGCTTTTGTTTATTGGGCCTTAATGTTAAAAGCCCTTTCCATTAATTGGGGGGACACCATTGTTTTGCCGTTGACCAGTGCTGTTGGCTGCTCCAGTTTAACTTCCTCATTTCCGATATAACCCACGGCGGCACCGATGGGTGCTTTCACCACTATACTGCCCAGGGTAGCCACAGCAACCCGGTCTGCTTCGTTCCATTCTACCAGAGCACCGGCTTGTTCAGCTACCGTCCGGAAGGGAACAAGCCCCTGGGGTACTGCCGGTTCTTTGGCTGTGCCGGCATCGGAAGAGGCAGCGGCAAAGCGGCTGCCAACTTGCATCGGGTCACCTTTGTAACCTAAAGCCATCCAGTCCAGGCGACCGTTTGGCCCGTGGCAATCGCTGCAGGTTAGAGCCTGAGCGGCAGGCACCACTTCATGATGGATGCCGATGTACATTTCAGTCTCTACAAAGGTGTAATTGCCGCTGAATGCCAGGCCGGAGGCGGCGGAACCGTCTTCCAAGGCCTTTTGCCAATCGTGGTGGGACCAGAAGCCGCCGGCCACATTGGGAATTAACAGGTAACCGTTTTCCGCATCAGCCGGCTGTTTACCCTTCATCAGTTTAAAGGGATAAATCTTGGCTTGGGGATCTTGAATACTGCCCACCGGTTTAGCCAGAACGGTGGTACCTTGTTTATTGATTGGATCTCCCAGGAGGTACCGTTCAACCTTGCCGTTGTACCAGGCATAGGCGGGTATTACATTCTGCTCCCAAATGAATTCACCTTTATCTTTGCTGTAGGTTTCTTTGCCGTATTGGTCCACAGGAACGGGGTCAATGTCTTTGCCGGCCTGTGACCAGTCCCAGTACAATTTGGTGGGCATCCCCTTGGCAAGGGCCGGTATGTGGCAGGTTTCACAGGCCACCGTGTCAATATGTTCGTTCAGTTTGGCATTTTTGTGGGGTGCTCCCGGATGACAGCTTTCACAGCTAAGGCTTCCTTCTCTGGGCATGATATGCAGGCTCGATCCGGTGATGGTATGGTTCTCGCCTGCGTGACAATCAACGCAGGTCAACCCTTTCCCGCCCATGTGTACATCATGTTCGGGAGTGGGATTCACCAAAGTGGAGTCAATGTCACCGTGTTTAACACCGTCACCGCCGCCGGCACCGAAGTGGCATTTACCGCAGTTGGCATTGGTGGGTTTACCGACGCTTTTGGCTGCTTCCACCAGGTCAACATTTGCCGGAGGTTCTCCTGCAGGGGTTCCTTTTTGATAGATGGAAGGCCGGGCATGACAGACCAGGCAATCGACGGCGTTGGGATCAGTGAGATCGGTACCGTAGCCGGCGTGACATTGATAACACTTCCCTTCATTGGACGGGACCCCAATGCAGAAGTTGTTAATCCCCACCTTTTTTCCCAGATCGCTGCGATTTTCAGCACCGACTATGTGGGGTGTGGGTCCGGCCCAATTCCAGTGGACGGTCTGCATAAAGTCCTGGGCCTCTTGAGGGTGGCATTGCAGGCATTTAGCGGTAACATCAGAGCCTTTCTCAAAAGGGCCGGTGATTAAGGATGAATGATCCATGGCCAGGACAACGCCGGGAAAAGAAAGCAAAATGAAAGCTACTGCTAACAGGAAGACCACTCTTTTCACACTTTTCACCTCCTTTTCTTCAAAGATATAATTATTATCGCTCTCTATAGTATTTGCGTCAAAACGCTCTAGTCGCCAAAAAACACATTGTACCATATTTACATTTTTAATATTTCAATTTTTCGCTATTTATATTATAATAATAAAAAAGATCTTCCCTGGCCACGATACCAAAGGTACCTGTTGTTCCAAGGAAGATCCAAGCCGGCGGAGGAGATCAATAATAACCGTGGTGATGCTCCCCAGCTTCTTTTTTGGTCCGGTGCACGGTGCCGCGGGGGTGCTCAGGCGGGGCATAAATGGAATACAGTTTCAGCGGGGATGGACCTGTATTGATCACGTTGTGCCATTTGCCGGCGGGGATCAGGATCACATCGGCATGGGACACGTGACGGCGGAAATTCAAGTGGTTTTGGTTATCCCCCATCAGCACCAGTCCCTGACCCTGTTCAATCCGGATAAACTGATCCACATCGGAATGCATCTCCAGGCCGATGTCCTCACCGGTATTAAGGCTCATCAAGGTGAGCTGGAGATGCTCACCGGTCCACAAAGTGGTACGGAAATTGCGGTTTTGCAAGGCCAGTTCCCTGATATTGGCGGTAAAAGGTTGGGGCCCATAATCTCCTAAATGATAAGGTGGACGCCCGGGTATATTTGGTGGGGGACCGGCCCAACCGAAGGGAGGATTGTTGTAACCGTAGCGGTTATGCATCATAACCCATCCTTTCAAATTTCTGGTTTAGTCTATACTACGTTCCGGGCGGGAAAGGGGTGATTTAAAAGGAATCATCCAAATAGACCGGATAGGTCAGGATAATCTTCTCCACCGGGCCCTCCTGTTCCCCTTCCGGAGGATTCGCCAGGCCGTCTTCAACAGGCGGGAAAGGTTATTAACAGGCCTGCCGTTAATATTAATGACAGTGTTTTTTCATTGATATTATCCATCCTTGTATTAGGGACAGTGACTGAAGCCGGATCGTTCCCTCCCCTGCTACCAGTTATTTACTAAAGTTTTTCCGTCGCAGCGGGACGGAGAACAAAATAATATGGGGACTACGGTTAAAATATTTCAATATTCATGATATAATATAAAGTGAAGAAGACGGTAGAATTTTCTATAAACTGTCATCGCCCACAGGCACAAAATGGGGTGAGCTGAATTGGAAGTGACCTCTATAAATCGATCCTCTATAATTCCCCTAACGGATATGCCTATCACAGAATCCTTTTCGACCAAGTGGGTAAAGCTATCGACTATGAGGTATTGGAAATCAATCCTGCTTTTGAAATCTTGACCGGTTTGAAGGCTCAGGAGATTGTAGGTAAGCCGATTACCAGGGTGCTGCCGGACGTGAGGAATGGTTCCGTCGATTGGGTGGAGTTTTTCGCCGATTTAGCCCTAAAAGGGGGTAGCCGGGAATATACTCATTATTGGGAACCATTGGATATCTGGTTTCGAGTGAAGGCTTTTTCGTTCCAAAAAGGTTATTTTGTCATTTACATCAGTGACATATCCCGGGAAGTACAGCAGATTCAAGAACTGGATACCATTTTTAAAGTGTCCCCGGGCGGCATTTGTATTTTGGACCGGAAGGGACGTATTCTGAAAGTCAACAAAGCACTGGCAAAATTATTAGGTATCGCCCCCAATGAATTGGTCGGTCAAGTCTACTTAGATTTTATCCATGAAGAAGATCGCAAGTTTGCGGGAGAAATTTTAGCAAACCTGCTGTTTGACGGCAACGAAGCTAATTTTGTCAGCCGTTTACGCAGTTATGAAGAAGGATGCCGCTATATCGACTGGCGGTGTCTGGTGGACGGGGGGCGTATTTTTATGGCCGCCCGGGACATTACCGATCGGATTGAGGAGCAGGAGGTAACCGACAAACTGGTTGAATGCTCGGAAGAATTCTTGCAGTTAACGGCAGCGGATTTTGAGTACCAAAAGATTGTGGATTACCTCAAAGATATCGCCGGGGCGGCTTATGCCGGGTTCAGACTGTTTGATCCGGAAACGGGCCAGTTTAAGACCGTGGCCTCTGCCGGCGAAGCCATCAATACTGCTGTTTTCGACCATAAACCCGCCCGGTACCGAACGGACGGTAATGTGGTGACCGTTTATCCCGGCTCAGAGTTAATGTTCCGAGCTGCCGTGTCGGAAGTGGCTCTGGAGCATTTGGGGCATGACTTTGCTGCCGGGGAAGCCGTGCTGGCTAAACTCTCTGTTAACGGCCGGCTGATTGGGGATTTTACCCTGCTGATGCCGCCCGGTAAACCCTTTAAACACAAAAGTGCCGTGGAAATTTTTACCCGCCAGGTTGGTCTGCTCATCGCCCGCACTCAAGCAGAAAAAGAAGTATCCACTCAAAAAGCCTACTTTGAAGCACTGTTCTTAAATACTACCGATGCCATGCTTTATTTTGATGAGGAAGCCAGAGTTTATAAAATCAATGAACAGTTCACCGAACTGTTTGGCTACCGGCAGGAGGAAATTCAAGGCGTCAAGATCCATTCTGTTTTTCTCTCTACGGAGGAACATGAGCTTCTTGCCCACAGGATTTTATCCGGAGAAACTGTCTTCATAGAAACTGTCAGGAAAGCTAAGTCAGGTAAAGGAATACCGGTCTACGTCAAAGGCGGCCCTGTCTATATAGACGGCAAGATCAAAGGTGGCTATGCAGTTTATACGGACATTTCTGAACGGAAGGCCTATGAAGAGCAATTGAAACACTTAAGTCTTCATGATCAGTTGACCGGTTTGTATAACCGCAATTTCTTTGAGACACAAATCAAAGTCATTGAGAAAAGCAAACGTTATCCCATCTCCCTCATTATCTTCGATGTGGACGGCCTGAAGCTGGTTAACGATACCCTGGGCCATAGTCAGGGGGATCAATTACTTCAATTAGCGGCGGACATTATCTCCAGGTCTTTACGGGGCTCCGATTTCTTGGCCCGCATCGGCGGGGATGAGTTCGTGGCTATCTTGCCGGAAACAGATGAGGAGACCGCCAGGAAAATCGTGAAGCGGATCCGGGAGAATATAGCCAAAGCCAATGAAGAAAAAAGACCTTTTCCCGTCAGCATTTCCATTGGAACGGCCACTGCCTTTAATCATGAGACTTCCTTGCAGGAGACATTGAAAAAGGCTGACGAAAGGATGTATCATGAAAAGCTGGTGGAAAAGAAGGCCACCCGAAGCGAAATGTTGGCCTTTCTCTTAAATGCACTGGCGGAATTGAAGCGGCCGGATTAGAAGGCAAAAGGAAAGTATAGGGTGGTATGAACATGGACCGTTATTTGAAGCAGGAAGAAATCTTCCTGTTTAACCAGGGAACATTCTATCACTGCTATCAAAAATTCGGGGCACACCGGATCAAGTTGAAGGGAAAATGGGGAGTGCACTTTGTCGTGTGGGCACCTAATGCCCTTAAGGTGAGAGTGGTCGGGGATTTTAACCGGTGGCGAGGTGCCGCCCATGAAATGGAGCCGAGGCAAGGAGGAGTCTGGGTTCTTTTTGTCCCTGATTTGGCCGTGGGAGAAAAATATAAATATGAGATTGTCAGCAATGGGGGGGCAACTTTTTTGAAAGCTGACCCTTTCGCTTTTTATGGGGAAGTGAGGCCGGCCACCGCTTCCGTGGTTTATGACCTGGACGGTTATGCCTGGGGAGATGAGGCCTGGATGGCGGCTAGAAGCGGGAACAAGCTGAAAGACCGGCCCTTCCATATTTACGAAGTTCATTTGGGTTCCTGGAAACGGAAGACAGACGGCAGTTTCTATAATTACCGGGAACTGGCCGGGGAGTTGGTTCCTTATGCAAAAAAAATGGGTTTTACCCATTTGGAACTGCTCCCCGTCATGGAACATCCCTTTGACGGTTCCTGGGGTTACCAGGTGACCGGCTATTATGCGGCCACCAGCCGTTTTGGGACCCCTCATGATTTGATGTATTTTGTTGACCGGTGCCACCAAGCAGGGTTAGGAGTGATTCTGGATTGGGTTCCCGGTCATTTTTGCAAGGATGCTCATGGCCTGGGACAGTTTGATGGCGCCGGTCTATACGAAGAGGAAGAACATGAGGAATGGGGAACCTATAAATTTAATTTCCGCCGCCGGGAAGTATGGAGCTTCTTAATCAGTAATGCCCTGTTCTGGCTGGACCGGTATCATATTGACGGCCTGCGGGTGGACGGAGTCTCCAGTATGCTCCTGTTGGATTATGGCAAGAAGGACAAGCCCTGGCAGCCCAACCGGTACGGTGGCAGGGAAAACCTGGAGGCCGTTCAATTCCTGCAACAGCTCAATGAAACGGTGGCCAAATACCATCCTGATGTGGTGATGATTGCGGAAGAAGCAACTGATTGGCCGTATGTAACCAAACCGGTGGACCAGGGGGGACTGGGTTTCGATTATAAATGGAATATGGGTTGGATGAATGATACCCTGCGCTATTATGAGATTGACTTTCCCTGGAGGAAAGAAAGTCACGATTTACTGACTTTTTCGATGATTTATGCCTTTGCGGAGAATTTTATCCTGCCCCTGTCCCATGACGAAGTGGTCCACGGCAAAAAGTCCCTTATCGGAAAAATGCCGGGGGATTACTGGCAGCAGTTTGCCGGTTTAAGGACCCTCTACTGTTACCAGCTCTGTCATCCCGGCAAAAAGCTCCTCTTTATGGGGGGAGAGTTTGCCCAGTTCATTGAATGGCGTTACTATGAGGAACTGGAATGGTTTCTCCTGGATTATCCCATGCACCGGCAGTTTCACTATTATGTCCGTACTGCCAATCAGCTGTATCTTAAGGAAAAAAGTCTCTGGCAGCAGGACAGGGACTGGAAGGGGTTTCAATGGTGCGATCCCGATAACCGGGAGCAAAGCGTTTTCAGCTTCTACCGGAAAGCCGGCGAGGACTTACTGGTGGTACTTCTCAATCTTAAACCTGTTTACTATCCGGTCTACCGGGTAGGAGTGCCTGCAAAAGGCCACTACAGGGACATTCTCAATTCGGACCACTCTGATTTTGGCGGTTCCGGGCAGATTAATGAAAACCCGTTGACAGCGGAAAGGGTCCCCTGGCACGGCCAGCCTTATTCCATTGAAATTAAATTACCGCCTCTGGCCGGGGTTCTGTTCAAACGGACCGCTGCATATAATTAATTTCGTGTGCAAGATGAAGGAGGGTAGCCAATGTTTGCCAATAAGGACAGTTTTTGCGAGGCCTATCTGGCTAAATTTTTGGAAACCCAGGGGAAGACCTTTGATGAAGGAACCACCTGGGAGCGATATCAAACCCTGGTACTTCTGGTGAAGGAGTGGATTGCGGAAAACTGGGCCGAGACCAATAATGCCTATTCCCGGAACCGGGATAAACAGGTGTACTATTTTTCCATGGAATTTCTAATCGGCAAATTGCTGTCTTATTACCTGTTAAATTTGGATATCAAGAAAATCGTGGAAGAAGGATTAAAAGACCTGGGCATTGAGTTGGAGGAATTGGTCCAGGTGGAGAAAGATGCCGCCCTGGGTAACGGGGGTCTGGGCCGCCTGGCCGCCTGTTTTTTGGATGCCATGGCCTTTCTGGGTATTCCCGGTCACGGTAACGGCATTCGTTATAAATACGGGCTTTTCCAGCAGAAAATCGTCAACGGCTATCAGGGGGAAATAGCTGACAACTGGCTGAGCAACGGCTATCCCTGGGAAATCAGAAAGCCGGAAAAAGCAGTGGTGGTCAAATTCAAAGGGGAAGTCAAAACCGGCCTGGTGGACGGCAGGCTGACTTTTTGGCATGAGAACTACGAACCGGTACTGGCGGTGCCCTATGATATCCCCATCATCAGTTACGAGAGCTTTACCAATATCAATAATCTCCGCCTGTGGAGCGCTGAACCCATGGTGGAAGAATTCGATCTGGCCAGCTTTAACCGGGGAGAATTCAGTAAAGCGGTCAGCTATAAGGCGGAAGTGGAGGCCATTTCCAATATCCTCTATCCTGATGACAGCAGCCAAGCGGGGCGGGAGCTCAGGCTGAAGCAGGAGTATTTCTTTGTGGCGGCAGGCCTCGGTTCCATCGTGCGGCGCTACAAAAAAAAGAACGGGTCTTTGGCGGACTTTCACCGGAAAGTGGCCATCCACATCAATGACACCCATCCTGCTCTGTGTATCCCCGAGCTGATGCGGATTCTGATGGATGAAGAAGGCATGGGTTGGGAAGAAGCCTGGAATGTTACCGTCAATACCATGTCCTATACTAATCACACCATTATGCCCGAAGCCCTGGAAAAATGGCCGATTGATATTTTCCGCTATTTGCTGCCCCGGATATATATGATTGTGGAGGAAATTGATCGTCGCTACCGGCAGGAAATGGGAGCCAAGTATCCGGAGAATCCGGCCCTGGTTAACCAGACGACCGTCATCCGGGAGGGCCAGATTTGGATGGCTAACCTGGCGGTCATCGGCAGCCATTCCGTTAACGGTGTATCCCGGCTCCATACGAATATCTTAAAAGAACATGTGATGAAAGACTTTCACGTCATCTATCCTTACAAGTTCAACAACAAAACCAACGGGGTCAGTCACCGCCGCTTTTTGCTGGAGGCCAACCCCGGCCTGGCCGATTTGATTACGGAAGCCATCGGCTCCGGTTGGATTGCCAGAGGAGAAGAACTGGAAAAGCTCCTGGAGTACCGGGAGGACCGGATTTTTTTGGAAAAACTGGGCCAGGTCAAATACCGGAATAAAGTCAAGTTGGCAAATCTAATCCGGGAGCGAACGGGGATAGACGTGGATCCCCATTCAGTTTTCGACATCCAGGTCAAAAGAATCCATGCTTACAAGCGGCAGCTTCTTAATGTGTTTCGCATTCTCGATTTCTATAACCGCCTGAAAGAAAACCCCAAACTGCCTATTCATCCTCATACTTTTATCTTTGGCGGTAAAGCGGCACCGGTTTACCATTATGCCAAAACCGTCATCAAGCTCATCAACACTGTGGCTGACAAGATCAACAGGGATCCCCAGGTGCAGGATCGGATTAAAGTGGTTTTCCTGGAAAACTTCAACGTTTCCCTGGCGGAAAGAATTTACCCTGCCGCCGAAGTCAGCCAGCAAATTTCCACTGCCAGCCGGGAAGCTTCCGGCACCGGCAATATGAAATTCATGCTTAACGGGGCCGTGACCCTGGGCACCTTGGACGGTGCCAACGTGGAGATCCTCCAGGCGGTAGGTGAAGACAATATCTTTATCTTCGGCCTGGATACGGATAAAGTACTAAATTTTTACCGGAAAGGGGGGTACAATTCCTGGGAGGAGTATCACACTTATCCCCGCCTGAAGAAAGTAGTGGACCAGTTGATTAACGGTTTCTTCAGCGAAGCGGAAGGGGAGTTCAGGATTATCTACGACTCCCTTTTGCGGGACAACGATGAATTCTTCGTCTTGAAAGATTTCTGTTCCTATATCGAAGCTTGGCAGCGGCTAAATGTCCTTTACGGCAACCGGCAGGAATGGCAAAAAACTTCCTTGATCAATATCGCCCGGGCGGGGGTATTTACAGCAGACCGTACCATTAAAGAGTACGCGGAGGAAGTGTGGCGGGTACCCTATCGCAGCTAAGAAAGCCCGTTTTGAGAAAGGAGGATGAAGCGTGCGCAGGAAAGAGATCGTGGCCATGCTGTTGGCAGGAGGACAGGGAAGCCGGCTGGGGAGTCTCACCCGGCGAATTGCTAAACCGGCGGTGTCCTTTGGGGGTAAGTACCGCATCATTGATTTCAGTCTCAGCAATTGTGTCAATTCCCGGATCGATACGGTGGGAGTACTGACCCAGTATAAACCCTTTTTGCTGAACTCCTACATTGGCATCGGAAGAGCCTGGGATTTGGACAATGCCTACGGCGGCGTGCATATCCTGCCGCCTTTCATGGAGGAAGGGGGTGGAAACTGGTATAAAGGAACTGCCAATGCGGTCTATCATAACATGGACTTTATCGACCATTATAGCCCGGATTACGTTTTGATTATCTCCGGGGATCATATTTACCGGATGGATTATACCCTGATGCTGGATTTTCATAAAAGTACCGGGGCGGATCTGACCATTTCCGTGATAGAAGTGCCTTGGGAGGAAACTTCCCGCTTCGGCATTATGACTTGTGACGCTGGCGGGCGCATCACCCGGTTTCGGGAAAACCCCAAGG
>JAAZDD010000144.1 GCA_012512955.1 Clostridia bacterium | reverse complement strand
GGTAGTCACCGGAAACACGACTACATCGGGCAGAAACTGGGGTAAAGTGGCATCAAAACCGTGAACAAGCAGCTTTTCTTTACCGGTATGACAATTCTCCGGCCCCACGATCTCCTTCACACGCGATAACGCCGCAGAGTCTATCATTCTTTCGCCTCCCTTTCCACCTTATTGCCCGGTTCTAGCCGGCCATCAGTCCCTGGGGGTCGAAAACCTGAATCAATCTTGACATCATAACAGCATTAGGATCCTGAGAATCCGGATCAATGGATAATGCTTTTGGGACCAGACGACCACCCAGTGTCTTCACCAGCTCAGCCATAGACCTTTCCATAACCTGCTTCTTCTCACTGTTTACATCAAGGAGCACCGGATGGATGTGAGAGGCACTGCCATGAATAACCAAACCTAAAGGCAGGCTTTCCGCTGCTGCTTTCTCCACTATCTTTTCCACTGCCTGGGACAAAACAGTGGGATCGACGATCAAATGCAAAAAGTGACATTCACCGGAACTGATCACCACTGCCAATTGCGTCCTAGCTTGCCAGAGCTTGGCCGCTTCCTCATCCTTTAATACTTGATACTGACCTTTTTCCGTTCTGTTCAATCCGCCGACTACTATTTCAATCTGATGTTCAATAGATTCCCGATAACCTTCCACTTCAATGAGGGCCACCGCCGGGGACCGGTATTGTGCCGGCCACTTATCTCCCAGCTTCTTCAGCATTGTCTCATCAATTAATTCCACCTTGTTGGGGATAATGCCACGGGTGGTCAGAGCGCTGCATCTTTCAGCTGCCTCTGCTATGGAAGAAAACGGGACAAAAACAGTACTGCTCACTTCAGGTTTAGGTAAAATACGAAGGAACAGTTCGGTAATGATACCCAAGCGACCCCAGGAGCCACCGTAAATGCGACTGAGATCAAACCCGGCCACATTCTTGTAATTCTTGCCACCTACCCGCAGGATCTCACCGGTAGGCAGGACTGCTGTCAGTCCCAAAAGAAAATCCACGGTTTCACCATGACTCATCATGGTAGGACCGGAAGCGCGACAAGCCACATTGCCTCCCAGGGAGCTGGTTTCCCTGCTCAGAGGGTCAACTGGAAAGTAGAGGCCCTGTTCCAAGAGCTTCTTTTGAAAATCCCACGTGACCATTCCCGCCTGGACAAGAACCACCATATTGTCCCGATCAAGATCAAGAATTTGGTTCATCCGCGATAAGGAAACAAAAACATCCGCCCCGGACTGAAGAATCCCGGTAGAGTTTCCCCCGACCACTCCCAGCTTAATACCCTCTCCCTTCAGCTTCTGGATCAGTTCCGCCACTTCCTGGGTATTGGCAGGCCGAGCAACAAAACTTTCTCCTACTCTTTCCACATGGTCAGCACCCACAACTTCCGACAGCATGGAATCAATCTGAGTGCTTTTCAAATTCCTCCTCCTTTCTTAGCCCAAAATTTCCTCGGGTAGAAAACTCCTGAACACAACCAACATCAATACTGCGCCACAACAAAGCCGACCTTCTGAAAATAAGTAATCTTACTAAAATACTTAACATTAGCATAACAGATCTCCCCAGAAAATTCGAGGACGTTAAATCGCCTTATAACTCATCTATCTCTTTTAATCTCACTATTGCTCCTGTTTTCTTCGTTTTTTCGCTTGGCCTGACCACCTGACCTAAAAATTTAAAAATTCCGCAAATTCAGCTTATTTTTCTCATATTTTCCCCACCGTGCAGATAAGTCAAAAATAATTTAGCTGAACTTTTCGTCCGGCGATTTTCGACAATGATTCACCTGCATTGACAATAATGTAAGAACAAACGGAAAATTACCATGACGCTCCAGAAAAGCAGCAAGGAAATTTACCTTTGTCGGCGAAGATTATTTAGATAATAAATATGTTCATGTGAATTCAATCTTTCTCTAGACTGCTTTCAGCACGGTTTTCAAGGGAAACCGGGAAAGGGTGTGGGTGGAGAAAGGAGAATTGTTGTGGCTATTAATATTTTGGTAGTTGACGATTCGGCAACGGACAGAAAGAAAATTCAAAAGATGTTAAGTGAATACTGCGTATTAACTGCTTGCGACGGCAAAGAAGCAATGCGTGTACTGGAGGAACATGACGGGATTAACTTGCTCATACTTGATCTAAATATGCCTAATATGAACGGGTTTCAGGTTCTTGAATGCTTAAAAAAGGACGAGCGGTTTAAGAAACTACGTACAATCATAGTGACCAATTGTGATGAATTAGACTGTGAAATCAAGGGTCTTGAACTTGGCGCCGTAGACTTTATTCGCAAACCAATTCACCGTGCTACCTTGAAAGCCAGAATTGATATGCATGTTGCCCTCTTACGTGCCGAACAGGCGTTGGAGCAACAACTGGATACTCAGAAACTGACCTTTGATACTATTTTCAAGCAAGCCCCCATCGGCATTGCCATTTCACATAATTGTTATCCACAACACTCCAATGAAGCGATGGTAAGAATCAACCCAATTTATGAGCAAATCACAGGCAGAACAAAAGAGGAACTTATTGCTTTAGGTTGGGCAAAAATAACTCATCCGGATGATGTGGAAGAAGATGTGAATAACTTTAAGAGGCTTAAAGCAGGCGAAATCAAGCTTTATTCGATGGACAAGCGGTATATCAAACCGGACGGTTCAATCGTATGGGTCCATATGATCGTTGCTCCGCTCACTATATCAGATGAGCAACAATACAATCATATCTGCCTGGTCCAGGATATCACTGAGCGTAAAATGATTGAAAAAGCGCTGTATGAGAGCGAGCGCAGTAAATCCGTTTTTCTTTCCAACCTGCCGGGACTTGCCTACAGGTGCAACTACGATACTGAATGGACAATGCAGTATGTTTCCGAAGGCTGCTATAACCTCACCGGCTATCCTCCGGAAAGTCTATTGTACAACAGAGACCTGTCCTATAATGATCTCATCTCCCCCGAATATCGCAAGGAAATCTGGGAAAGATGGGCACAAGTTCTTGCAGCTAAGCAGCAATTTAAATATGAGTATGAGATTATTACTGCCGCCGGCGAGAAGAAATGGGTTCTTGAAATGGGGCAAGGTATCTACAATGAGAACGGTGGCGTTGAAGCACTGGAAGGAATCATCCTGGATATATCAGATCGAAAAGCAATTGAAGATATTCTAAAATACAATAATGAACATGTTCGATGGACAGGGTTGTATAATCGCGATTATCTGGTATCATTACTCGAAAAGGAGCTCAGACTTAAGAAAAATTCAAAAATGGCCCTCATCGGTATTAACTTAGGAATGGTTCAACTGTTAACAGCCAGCTATGGTTTTCAGTATTCTCAGAACCTGATCAAAAAAGCTGCTGAGGCCCTCAGTCAACATTGCACCGGTAATCGCATTTTGTTCCAACCGCGAGAGAATCGTTTTATTTTCTACCTCTTTGACTACAAAGACAAAAAGGAACTTCTTGATTTCTGCGATGTCATCGTGGAAACTTTGGAAGCTATTTTTGTCACAGACAGAATCAGCGGTGGCATTGGCATTCTTGAAATTGAGCCCCATCAAAACAAGGTAGATATTGATTTACTGTTGAGAAGGCTCCTGATTGCTTCAGAAAAATATATTAGCTTATTTAGCAAGGATTTTAAGGTCTGTTTTTACGATGAGGAATTGGAAGCCTCTGTTAACCGCGAAAGAGATATTATGGAAGCACTCACTGTTATAGCGACGGAAAATCATGCCAGTGACGGCCTGTTCTTGCAGTATCAGCCGATTATGAATTTAAGAACAGGCTCAATCGACAGCTTTGAGGCCCTGGCCAGGTTAAGGACGAAAAAGCTTGGACTGGTATCACCGTTGGAATTCATTCCCATCGCCGAGAAAACAAAGCTCATTATCCCCGTTGGTGAAAAAATAATGGTCAAAGCATTTCGCTTTCTGAACAAACTCAGAGAGCTTGGATATGATGAAATCGCTGTTTCCATTAACATTTCTGTAATTCAGCTTTTGAATCCTAATTTCACCAACAGGTTGTTTGAATTAATGCAGGAGATGCGGATTGACCCCAAGAACGTGGGCATAGAGATTACAGAATCGGTTTTTGCTTCCGAGTATGATACCATCAACAATATTATTGAGAAACTGAAAGAAGCGGGACTCCACATAGCTATCGATGACTTTGGGACCGGCTACTCCTCTTTGGCCCGGGAAAAAGAATTACAAGCGGACTACATGAAAATTGACAAATATTTTGTGGATGACATTATGGCTGCGAACTTGAGTCAAACAATTACCAGCGATATCATTTCCATATCCCATAAACTGGGCCATTTTACCATTGCCGAAGGAGTTGAACACGTCGTCCAGCTACAGTATCTGAGAGAACACAACTGCGACAGAGTGCAGGGTTATCTCATCAGCAAGCCCCTTGATGAAGAAGAGGCAATCAAATTTTTAAAAAAACATGGTAAGAATGTCATTCCTGGCAGTTCAAAACCGTGAAAGACAAGAAGGTGTTTCAGTGAAAACTGTACTCAGTCTTTACCTGATTGTTGCGGTTACCATAGCCCTGTTTTTCACCGCCTATTTCTTTTCCAAAAGCAAGACTAACTACCGGAAGGCCTTTTCAGCCTTGGTCCTGTGTATCAGTATCTATTTATTTGGTTATTTAATGATTATTAATAATAATAGTTTAGAGGAAATGATTTTTTGGAATCAGTTCCAGTACCTAGGATTACCCTTTATTTCTGTACTATGGCTGATAGTTGCTCTCCTTTATACAAAAGTCATCTATCCCCTAAAAAGCTGGATGGTGCTTTTGCTCTTTCTTGTACCTGCGGTGACTTTTTTTATCCGGCTTACTAATTCTTGGCATCATTTTTTCTATACAAATTGGGAAATAAGATATCTATTTGGCTATTATAGCTTGTATATGGAAAGAGGTTTTTGGTACTACGTCAATATTACATACACCATATTGTGTTTACTCTCCACCGTGATCATTTACCTGTTAGGCTACCTGAAGAATCAGGCCGGTTATACGAAGAACCATTTTATGGTTTTCCTTTTTGCTTCCTTGTTTCCCTTGGCCGGGATTATCCTAATTCTTTTAATTTTCCATGAGCGGAACATTGACTATGCTGCTTTAATCATGCCCATTTCCCTACTCATTATCAGCTATGGCATTTGGAAATATGATTTCTTGGAAATAAGAAGTCTGGCCCGGGAATCAATTTTTGAGAATAACTTAGTCGGTATGGTGATTTTGGGACCGGGACAAAGAATCGTAGATTACAATAAAGCTGCGGAACAGTTCTTTGAAAAATTTGGAATTACCTTAGGTAATTATCCCATAGAGCATATCCTTCAAGGAGAACCGGAATTGCTGGAGATCTTTAATAATAAGGTTAGCCGGAATTATTCTTTGGAAATCAATGGTGAAGAACGGTTTTTTGAGATTAACTCAGTCCCGTTGGGCGATTCCCATTATGGTAGCACCAGAATGCTAAAATCCATCCGTGATGTTACAAAGGAAAAGAGAATGCAGGATAAACTAAAGATTATGGCTACCACAGATTCTTTAAGCGGTCTTTGCAATCGAGTGGAATTTATGAATTTAGCTCAAAAAGAGTTTGCTTGGGCCACCAGGCAAAAAGAGGAACTATCATTCTTGATGATGGATTTGGATCATTTTAAAAACATTAACGATACCTTTGGACATGCTGCAGGAGATGAAGTGATCCGTGAAGTGGGAAGGACCATGAAAACCTATTTCCGAAAAAGCGATATTGTTGGGCGCATAGGAGGAGAAGAATTTGCTGTAGTTTTAAAAAACGCATCTTTAAAGGAGGCAATAAAGACAGCGGAACGGTTTCGGGAGACCGTAGCCGGAAAGAAAGTGGTTTTCGGTAACCAAGAAATTACTTTTACGATCAGCATTGGGGTGGCGGCAATCACTGATGATGCTGATGATATCAGTAATATTGAAGATATTATGAAAAGGGCCGATGACGCCCTGTACAGGGCAAAAGCCATGGGACGTAATTGCGTGGCAGCATGGGATCAGAAATGCTGAAATAGACGGAAACGTAAGCGTCAAATAATCCCCATCCGGTTAAGGTGGGGATTATTTGACGCTTGCGCCGGTAGTCCGGAACTTAACATGGTTACAGTTCTTCTGGAATTGATAATGCGGTAGTCTTGACAAGCTCGAATTCTTCCTGGATTTCTTTTGATGCTTCAGGTGTCAGGTACGAGGTGATGATAATGACGATGCAGGACAGCAAGAAGGCGGGGAGCAGCTCATAAATGTCAAAGGCACCGCCCAACGGTCTAATAAGCAGCTTCCAGATGAACACCATGCTGCCGCCGGTGATCATGCCCGCAATTGCACCCGCTCTGGTAACCCTTTTCCAAAACAAGGAGAAAAGCATAATCGGACCGAAGGTAGCACCAAAGCCCGCCCAGGCAAAGGAAACCACCTTGAAAATAACGCTGTTTTCATCCAAAGCAATAATGACGGCCACCAAGGCAATAATTAACAGGGTGAGCCTGGAAGCGATTAATACTTGCTTGTCAGTGGCGTCCTTTTTGAATATGCCCTGGTAAATATTTTTGGAAAAAGCAGAAGCTGCGATCAGCAAATAAGAATCTGAAGAACTGATGGTGGCAGCAAGGATACCGGCCATCACCACGCCGGCAACAAAAGGCACAAAAAAGTTCGTGGACATGATAATAAAAATACTTTCTGCCGCACTTTGTGTAAGTAATTCTGTCGGGTAAAGGACGCGCCCTATAATGCCAATGCCAACGGCAGCTGTCAGGGAAATAATCACCCAGACCATAGCAATTCTCCTGGACATGGTCAATTCACCGGGATTATTAATTGCCATAAACTTCAGCAAAACTTGAGGCATGCCAAAATAGCCAAGACCCCAGGACAAGGTGGAAATGATAGTCAAGAAGCCGTAACTTGCGGCCTCGGCGAACAAAGCCTGTCCCTGTTCACTGACCTGCTGGACACCATCAGCAACCTGAGGCTGGGCGATGCCAAAGAACTCAAAAAAACCGGGTATGGATTTTGCATTGGCTACCACAGCCCCTATCCCGCCGGCGTGGGATATGCCAAAAATCACGACCAATGTCAAAGCAAAAATCATAACAACACCCTGCATAAAGTCCGAGGCACTTTCTGCCAAGAAACCGCCGACAAAGGTATAAAGGACAACAAAAACAGCACCGGCAATCATCGCAGATACATATTTTGCACTAAATAATGTGCTAAACAGTTTTCCTACCGTCACAAAACAACTGGCAGCGTAAACACTGAAAAAAACGAGAATAAATAGGGCTGCAATTATTAAAATAATTTTCTTGTCCTCTTTGAATCTATTACTGAGAAAATCCGGAATAGTAATCGCATCTCCGGCAATATGTGAATAAACTCGCAATCTCTTGGCCACAAACAGCCAGTTAAAATAGGTGCCTATAGCAAGTCCGATTGCTGTCCATGCCGCATCACTTAAACCACACCAGTAGGCAACGCCGGGTAGTCCCATCAACAGCCACCCACTCATATCAGAGGCTTCTGCCGCCATGGCCGTTACCCATGGCCCCAGTGACCTACCCCCAATAAGGAAATTGTGGCTACTTTCACTAGCCCGCTTAGCATAATACACTCCAATTACTATAACCATGCCGATATATAATGCCATGGCAACGGAAATCTGTACACTTGCCTCCACGGTCCATCCCTCCAATAATATTTTGTCTCTATTTCCTTACACCAACCTCTTAAGGCACCTTTTACTATTTTAGCGAAAACTGATTACAATGTACAACCCTTTTCCGTAAAACTTCCCATGTATACAAAAAAACTGGGTAGTTCGAAACCACCCATTTATACCAATTTAGGCAAGGAGATAATGAATTCAGTCCCTTGACCAACTTGGCTCCTTACCTCCACCTTCCCTTGATGGGCATCAATGATAGCCTTAGTGATGGTAAGGCCAATTCCGGCCCCTCCGGTCAGCCTGTTTCTTGATTTATCCGCCCGGTAGAAACGTTCAAAAATGTGGGGCAAGTCCTCCGGCGCGATACCCTGCCCATTATCCTTAACTACTATTTTCATAATATCAGCAGAACCTTTCACTGCAACCTGTACTGTCCCACCTGGCTGGGTATACTTTTGGGCATTAGACAGGAGATTAACGAGTACCTGGCTTATTTTATCCTTGTCGGCAACCACCGTCTCCTTTTCGCCGCTAAACTCTATCTTAACACCCTTTTGGGCAAAGTCATTCTCGAAGTTCTGGATAACCTGCCGGGCAAGCTCAGAAAGATCAAAGGCCGTCTTGGTAAGAATTAGGTTTTCACTTTCATACTTCGCTAATTTCTCAAGATCACCTACCAGCCTGTTAATTCTCATAATTTCTTCATGGCAGCTCTTGAGCCTTTCGGCATCCGGTTCCCAGATACCGTCAATCATTGCCTCCATCTGGCCTTGCAAAGTGGCCAGGGGAGTTCTTAACTCATGTGCCACATCTGCCGTAAGCCTTTTGCGCAGTAGTTCTTGTTTTTCCAAAGTTTCGGCCAGGTTGTTAATTGTTTCCGTAAGCTCGGCAATCTCCTTGGTGTTGGATGGTTCGGTTACCCGGTCATCAAAATACCCTTTGGCAATCATTTTAGCCGTAGCGATAACCCGTGAAATGGGGGTACTAAGTCTTTTTGCCATCACCGAGCCAAAGAGAAATGACAAAACAAGGGAAAAGGTGCCGACACCGATCAGCAATCTGTTCATCGTATTGATAAAAGCCAGATCAACGTCAGTGAAGAAATAGGGGCCATAATAACCGATAATTACTTTTCCGACTTCACCCGACTCGTTGGCTATCGGAAAAGCGTTTTCCACATAGCTGCCCTCCCAGTTGGGATAGCGGCTGCTCATATTAGTGGCGATATGAGCCAGCATCGCCTCGCATTGGGCATTGTCATGGAGTCTGGCATCCCAGATGACCTGTCCTGCAGCATCCACCACCTTGATGATCATCCCTTGCTTTAAGGCGTTTAGGCAAATATTACCAATCGATTCCGTATCCCACTGTCCCCCTGCTTTGTACTGCTGTTGAACTTGGAAAGCGATTTCCTTGTTTTTGCGCGCCTGATTTTCGGTGATGTAATCCTTAAAATGTTTGTCCAACAACAGGTTCGCAGAAACACTGAGCAAGAGTACGGAAATAAGGACAACGGAAATATAAGACAGTGATAACTTGGTTCGCAAACTGAATTTCATAAGCTAATCGCCTTTCTATCCGCCACCAAACCGGTACCCTACGCCGAAAACAGTCACAATGTATTCCGGCTTTTTGGGATCTCTCTCAATTTTGTGCCGCAGATTTTTGATGTGGGTGTCAATTGTTCGATCGTAACCGGAGAAATCCTCCCCCAAAGCCGTATGGATCAATTCTTCCCTGGTGAAAGTCTTATTAGGATACTTGGCCAACGTTAACAGCAGCTTATACTCATTAGGAGTCAAATTAATTGTTTCCCCGTTTTTTCTCACTTCATATTTCAAGATATCGATGACCAATTCATCATTGTTAAATGAAATAAGGCTTGACAGTGGGAGCAATCCGTCGCTTGCCCTTCTTAAAACGGCCTCCACCCTTGCTACCAATTGCCTTGGACTGAAGGGTTTGGTCACATAATCATCCGCTCCGATCTTCAGACCCCTCAAAACATTTTCTTCTTCAACCTTAGCTGTAAGCATGATGATGGGTACCCTTGATTTCTTCCTTATAGCTTGGCAAATTTCTTCACCCGGTAGATCCGGAAGCATTAAATCCAGAATAACCAAGGCAGGATGCTCCTTTTCGAATTGCTCCAAGGCTTCCTTGCCGGTATATGCTTCGCAGACCGCATACCCACTGTTCTCCAGATATGATTTGACAACCTCCACTATTTTCTGCTCGTCGTCCACGACCAGAATTTTCGGGAGTACCTTGTTCATAATGAACCTCCGACATAGCTTATAGCTTAGTATGGCTTAAATCTTTTCAACCTTAAAGCGTTTGTTAAAACCGACACTGAGCTTAGGGACATGGCTGCTGCCGCAAAGACCGGATCAAGAAGGGGACCGCCAAAAAGGTAAAGAACCCCTGCGGCAATGGGAATGCCGGCAACATTGTAACCAAAAGCCCAGAAGAGATTTTCCTTGATATTGCGAATTGTACTTTTGCTAAGCTGGATTGCCGTCGGAACATCCATCAGGTCACTTTTCATCAGCACAATGTCTGCCGATTCCATGGCTACATCAGTACCTGAACCGATGGCGATACCGATATCGGCCTGGGCCAGGGCAGGTGCATCATTGATGCCGTCCCCTACCATGGCTACTTTTTTCCCTTCCGCCTGGAGCTTTTTGACCTCATCGGACTTATCCTGGGGAAGAACCTCCGCCAGCACTCTGGTGATCCCAACCTGCTTGGCAATGGCTTCAGCTGTTTTCCGGTTATCCCCTGTCAGCATAACCACTTCGATCCCCATGGACCGGAGCTTCTTAATCGCCAGGGCGCTGTTTTCCTTAACAACATCGGCAACGGCGATAATACCTGCTATTTTACTATTCACAGCAACATACATGGGTGTTTTTCCTTCACCGGCCAACCGGTCGGATTCGTTGGCAAGCTTACCCAAGTCGATTTTTCTTTCGTCCATCAGTTTTCTGTTGCCGATAAGTACCTGCATCCCTTCAATCGCTACTTCAATACCATGTCCCGGAATTGCTCTGAAGTTTTCCGCTTTCAATAATGTAAGTTCTTCCTTCCCGGCGTTCCTGACGATGGCGTCGCCCAGAGGATGTTCCGAACCCTTTTCCCCCGATGCAGCAATTTGCAGTAAGCGGCCCCTGGTCATGCCAGCCACAGGTATAATGTCGGTAACTTCAGGTTTACCCTCGGTGACGGTTCCCGTTTTATCGAAGACAACAGTGTTTATTTTATGCGCCGTTTCGAGGGCTTCCCCGCCTTTGATCAGGATCCCGTATTCAGCTCCTTTGCCTGTTCCCACCATAATCGCCGTCGGTGTTGCCAAACCCAAAGCGCAGGGACAAGCAATCACCAGTACAGAAATAAAGATGGTCAGGGCGAAGACCAAGGATTGTCCCCCGATGAGCCATCCCACAGCGGCCAGGATAGCTGTCGCAACGACAATGGGAACAAAATAGCCGGAAACAATGTCTGCCAGTTGGGCAATGGGGGCCTTTGAACCCTGGGCATCTTCAACAAGCTTGATGATTTGTGCTAAAGCCGTATCATCACCCACCTTGGTGGCCTGAAAACGGATCATGCCGTTGGTATTAATGGTGGCACCATAAACCCTGTCTCCCGCCTTCTTTTCAATGGGCATACTTTCACCGGTCAGCATGGATTCATCAATGGCCGTGTACCCGTCGACAACGATGCCGTCCACCGGGATTTTTTCGCCCGGTTTGACTAAAATTATGTCTCCGATTTCAACTTCGTCAATAGGCACCTCCACTTCTCTCCCTTCTTGAATGACAATTGCCGTTTTAGGAGCCAAACCCATCAGTCTCTTGATAGCTTCGGAGGTCTTGCCCTTGCTGACCGCTTCCAGCGATTTCCCCAGCAGGATCAGGGTAATGATGACCCCGGCTGTTTCGAAATACAGTTCTTCAACAGCGTGGACATTTCCTACTGAGATCTGGTAGATTGAATATAAACTGTAGATGATCGCCGCCGTAGTACCGATGGCAATGAGGGAATCCATGTTAGGACTCCTTTGAAGCAATGCTTTAAAGCCCACGGCGTAGAACCTGTGCCCGGCGATAATGACCGGTATGACCAATATTAATTGGGTGAGGGCATATCGCAACGGAAACTGCACCGGCGCCAGAAACCCGGGTACGGGTAAAGGAAGCCAGGCAATCATGGGCACCATGGCAATGTACAACAGAGGTACGGCGAAGGCAGCCGACACGATGAATTTGCGCCACATGGTCCGGATCTCTTTTTCCTTGCGCAGCTTGTCCTCATCAACAGTTTTCCTTTTTGCTTCCTCAATAACCTGGTAACCGGCATTGACAATGGTTTCTTTAATTTGATCCGAGGTCACTTTTTGTCCATCATATTCAACAGACAGTTTATCAGTGGCAAGGTTTACCGTAGCTTGTAAAACACCTTCCAGGGTGCCGACTGCTCTTTCAACCCGTTTTGCACAGGCAGCGCAAGTCATGCCGCTGATTCTGACCGTTTCTTTATACATAAAAACACCGCCCTTCTCCAAGTTTGCAAAGCTGCCACTGAAGGCAGGAAAAGCACCCCTAAACACCGTTTATTTGACAACAGCTACAACCACTAGGTAGCTGCAAATCACCTTCTTCCCTGCTCTCCCCCAAGTCAGACGCATCAAAACTGTCAAGATCATCTACAACGGTGATTCTGCTCTTGATCATCCCCATCCAGCAACTGTACCCAAAGGTACCGGATTCTGTAGGAATAAACTCGATAACATTGTCAGCCACCACCAGCTTTTTCCCCTGGTTGAATTTCGGTATGATAATCTCATTGTTACAACCGTTGATATCGCCTTTCTGTGCTTTTATGGTCCATTTCACCGGGATGCCTTTTTGCACGACGATGGGCTCGTACCTGCCTGGTTGCAGCTTGGTAGTTACTATTTGCACACCATCTTTTATGGTAGCTACATTGCTGCCTTGATAACTGCTGTTTAAACCAAAAGGTACGGAGGGAAAGGAAAAACCGGACAAGGCCAATCCCCGGTTTGCCATGACCACTCCCAGTACGATGACCAGTACAGCACCGGCTTTCATCACCCTGTCAGTAAACTGTCCGCTCAAGATGGTGCTAACTGCACCTAAACCGAACATCAGAGGCACCGTGCCTAGGCTAAACACAAACATGGACAATGCTCCCGCCGCGAAACTGCCGGTGCCTAAAGCATAAAGCTGCATCGCCTGCAAAGGGCCACATGGCATCAAGCCATTGAGCAATCCCACATAAAAAGGGCCATACCTGCCAGAGCTACTGTGTACCTTATAACCGAAGATTTTAGGCATTCTCGGCAGTAATTTCCTGAGCCGGGGAAAAAGATTAAGCATATTTAAGCCCATTATCATCATGAAGACACCGGAAACAATGGCCACGGTCCCTTTGGCGGCACCGGAAAAGCTGATCACGGAACCCAGGGCACCGACGAAACCTCCGATGACAGTGTAGGAGGCTACCCTGCCGCCGTTATAAAGCAAACTCGGTTTTAATTTTGCAAACCCCCCGGAATGAACATGTTCAACCTTAGTTGACAGACATTGGGACAGATTTATTCCGCCGCACATGGCGATACAATGAAGTGAAGTCAGCAAGCCAACAATAAACAAAATGCCATAGCCCATATAATGATTAACTTCCGGTACAAAATTAAATCCCACCGTGTTGTTAACAACAACGTAGAGTGCCAATAAGATAATCCCTAATCCCAACAGTTGGTAGACAGGCATTTTGTCTTCCGCTGCTTTTTTCCCGGGTACTGTAGAAAAGGATATGGCACCAGGCTTACCTTTGACTGCATAGCTCAGTTCTTCAATAGTTTCGATAATTTGGTCCAAACCTACCCTATTGGCATCGTAAGTAATGTAAACGCTGGAATTGCTTAAAATTGCTTCAACTTCCACTACCCCGTCCAGTCTTTTCAGGGCATTCTCTATCCTCAATTCACAGCCTGTACAGGTCATACCCTCTACCTTGAGAACTTTTTTGATAAATCTCCGTTCCAAGCAGCGCCTCTCCGTTTACTTTCTCCTATTTCCAAACAAGTCTTTGTTTTTTTCCAAAAAAGCCTGGGAGATTACGATATAGGTGTCATCCTCAGTCTTGTTTTCCTTTAAAATCGGGACCGGATTGCAACCACCCATTTCCCTTTCGATCTGGTCAAGCCCGAACCTGTTGCCGCAATTCTGGCAGATCAATGCATCACCTTGGTGGGTATAATAGCCCCTCCCGGAATCAAAGCAAATCTGGCAGGTATTGAACGCCGTCCTGATTGTCCCGTCACTTGCTTTAACTGCCAAGACCTCCATGTTTACTCTGCCTACACGGTAAGGATAAAATTTAGCTGTTTCAGAGATTTCACTCTTCGGTATCTTTAAATCTCCTGTTCCGGTTCCTGTCCCTCCTCCACCGGCATTACACCCGACCAGAATGAGGCCAATGACAAGAGCTACAACTATGCCTGCCGCCTTTTTGTTTGCTGGACTTGATTTAACCATTGCCATACCACCTTTACCCTGTTTATCATTTTGATCACAGAAAATTTAACACATCTTTGTGGAGATTTTATGAAGAGAAACACAACAGGAAAAAGAAAACAGGCTGCCTGAAAAAGTTCTGCAGCCTGTCTTATATAAAGTGCCCGATAACTCCGGGACACAAACTTGTCTTGCAGTTGCTTGACATGGATTATAGGGCTCTGGCAGATCTGTACCCGGAGAATTGCTCCGCTTGCTCCTTTAGAGCCTCTTTAATCTTGTTCCTGATTTCTTCAAAAGAAAGTCCGCTGATATCGATACCAAGCGCTTCGGCTTTCTGTTGCAGTCTTTCAACCACATCGCCTTTCTTTGGAGCTTTCGGCCGGGGCTGGGCCTCCTCCGCCCAGGTTGTAATCTCAACCCGGGACTGCCCAGGTCTTTCCGGTCCCGGACTCTTGACCGTTACTCTTTCGTGATGCTTGGGTTTCACTTTTTGTTCTGTCAAAACGGCACGGCTGTAAGATACATTCTTTCGATCTTTTTGAGGCGCATTTGCCAAAGCCATGCTACCCGTAGACAGTAAACTGGCGACTACAATACCGGCTATGAGCTTTTTGAACATTTTCCAAACCCCTTTCGTCCGATTAGATTTGCCATTATGTAGGCCTCAAAAATATGACTGTTTTCACCATATACTTTCGAAAGCCAGTCAATTATTTCAGGGGTGGGTCACAAATTTCTTTCTTCTCCCCCCTTTAAAGGCCTGGTTATATCTCGTTCCTGTCTTTGCCGGTATTCCTGCACTTCCCGCCTCTCACGGCTATCCTGGCCCTCCTTTCTCTGTTTATTGTCCTGACGTTCCTGTTCCTGACGGATTTCCTGTCGTTCTGGTATTTGCCGGTTCTCCTGTCCCTCTATTGCCTGCTGTTTGTTCCTCCGGTTTTCGCCCGGCCGGTTGTCTTGCTGCTCCTCCTTTTGCCGGCTGTCCAGGCGTTCCTGTGGCTGCCCCTTGTCCCGAGGCGCCTGTTCCTGCCGGCTATCCTTTCCTTCTTGCCCTGGTCGGCTCTCCCGCTGCTCGATTACCTGCTGATCCTCCCTTAGTTTCTTGCCTGACCTGACATCTTGCCGTTCTTGCTTGTTCCGGCTGTCCACCCGTTCCTGCCCCTTCAGATTGTCCTGGGGCTCCGGTATCTGTTGGACATCCTGCAGTTCTTGCCTTTGCCTGTTTTTCTGCGGTTCTTCATCCTGCTGGCTGTTTTGTCTTCTCAGCCTCTCCAGGATAGCAGGTCCCTTTTCCCTTTGCTGTACCGGCGGCCTCATCGATTTGAGCAGACCCTGCCCGGAGTTACTTCTTTCATCACCCACCGGCTTTGGAGTTTTTTCCCTCACCATTCTTACGATTTCTGTAATCGGCACATCCTTCATTTCATTTGGGTTCAAATCCTGACCGGTTGTTTTTTGCAGTTCTTGAATTAACAAAAACCTCCCGGAAGAAAGATTATGCTTTTCCGCGTCTGTATGGGTTTGCAGGTCGGTATGAATGACATAGACATCTACTTTGCTTTGATGGTTTAACTTTTGACTAATGGCTTCGCTGATTGTCTGATCGAAACGATCAATTTTGCGTTGATCTTCCGATACAATTGTTAACACCAGTGTACTAGGGCTGTCTGAAGGCAAGTACCCTTCTTGGTCCAATCGTTCCAATAGGATCCCCACTCCGGCCTGTAAAGATTTGTAGAGGACGGATCCCTTTGATAAAAGAGCGTCGCCGTCCGGATTCATGCCCTTTACTTGAATGATGTAATCGAACCGGTTGACCGTCATTTCAACGCTGGGATTAATGTCCAGATTGACGTAACTGTATGGGGCGGTAAAGGTAAAAACCAAGCCACCCAAGCCGATGAAGAAAACCAAAACAGCAGCTGCTGAAGCATATCTTATCCAATACTTAACAGCCGGAACCGGAGGGCATTCTATTTCGTAACCGACCCTATAATGCGGCAATGTTTTCACCCGAACATAGTCTCCCTGCCGGGTCAGTACAATCGTGTATTTCCGACCAATCTCCATCACAACGGCTTTCACCGGCTACACCCCCAATCCTGAACATACTCCTGCAAAAAGGGATAATCCCCTGTCTTTATGATTAATACGGCTATTATATACTTCCGAAGCCGCTCCAGTTGCTTTCGGGGTATACCCGTATCTTTTTCCATAACAGATAAAGGCAGCATTTGTTTTTGAAATATATATTGGAGTTTTTCTTCATTTCCCAGCAAATACTCAATGATTTTTTGGCACACTTGACGTGTTTTGGCCTGCTTGGGAGACACATCTACCAATTCGGCAAATGAAATGTTCCACTTGGCCAGTTCCTGTTTAAACTGCTCTATTTCCAGCGCCCTGTTTTGGGCTATTTCCTCTTGAGCATAATGTTCCATTGACTGTTTATAAATAAGGCTGCTTTCTGTGTTTCCATCATGGACACTGTCCAAAGACGGGAGACCGCCCGCTTCTCTTTTTTTCTTGCGGTAGTAATCAATACAACGCATTTTAATAATTCTTTTGGCAAAAGACAAAAAATTGCCTTTATCCTCACGGTAAGCTTTAACCGCTTCGGCAAAGGCAATAAGGGCAATGCTGTATTCATCATCCTGTTCGGTTATGTAACTCTTGTAAGTACATTTCCGCGCCGTTGCCAGGATAAAAGGTTTATATTCATTAATCAGCGGATCAATTTCTTCTTGATTATTCTGGATTTTAAGAATCCGCTTGTTCAAAGTGCCGGAAAAAAAGATATTCTTCACAAAATGCCGGTCCATGGCATCACCTTCCTTTGCTAAGGCAAAACAAGACCAATCATTTCCGACTGTGCTGATGGACATCCAGGACAGAACACTCTACTCTCATATAATAGAGATTCGAAAGTCGCTCAGTAATTTCAGGGGTGCCAAAATATTTTTTCTTGTTGCCATCAAGTCCCTCTAGCAATCCAGGGTACTCAGTAGTTATTCAAAAACCCCTGTGGTAATTCCTCCCTTGCCGCTTCTTATACCTGCTATTTGCGGTCATCCTTTATAAGTACCTGGGCAATAAGAGCAACGGCTTTTCGAAACGAAAGTTTTCAGTAAGGTTTTCAACCTATTCGCAATAACCACACAGATCCTCGCAAATTATTAAGCGAAGTTTCTCCAGGCCACCGGCTCCTTAATGCTGTACCACAGCGCAGGCCCGTTGGATGTCCTTAGCCTGGCGGCAAATACAGTTTTACTGTTGGGGTGCGCCTATGAGGCCTGGGCGGTCCGCATTTTATCAGGGCAGCCGGTGAAACGTCAAATCCACATTTTAGTATCCACAGGAATTATCCTGGTCGCTTCCACAACAATATTTTTCAAGCCCCCTTTTGGAAGCGGGCTGATTTTTCTGCTCCAAAGTACCTTTTACTTTTTACCGGGTCTGTTCTTACTTGGAAAAACTGGCATTACATCTTCCCTGCAATTAATATTTGGTGTATGCTACTTTATCGGCGGAGGGGTATTTTTTGTAGCTGCCCTTTTGTCTTTAGGCTTTCCTGAGTACACCTTGAATCTGGGCAGAAAACCGATAGCCGGCATAATCCCCATAACGAGCTTTTGCCTGCTCCTCATCAGTGGCTTTATCTTGCTGATGCTGGCTAAAGAAAGAAGCGATATGCAGGTTGCCCAAATGCAAAAATCCTTGGAAAAAAGTGAAATGCGCTTTCAGCGGATTGTGGAAACAGCTATTGAAGGGATTCTCATTTTCGACGAGGACTATAACATTACCTTTACTAACCAAAACATGGCTTCAGTCCTGGGATATACAATTGAGGAAATGGTGGGAAGATCCTGTTTTTCCTTTTTCCCCCTGAAAACCTGGATGATGACAATTATGAAAAGTACTTCCGGTCCACCGGCGAAGGTTTGGTTTATGAATGCCGCCTCTTTAGAAAAGATATAACGACTGCTATGATCATGTCATTGGCGATGATTGTTTGCGCCAGATCAGCAAAGCATTGGCATAGTGTATCACCCGCTCCGTTGATTTGGCGGCCCGTTACGGAGGGGAAGAATTTGCCTGCATCTTACCTGATACAGACCTTCACGCTGCCGTAAGTATTGCCGAAAAGATGCGGCAAAAAATCCAAGGGCTGCAAATTGAACATCACAGATCACCGGTTTCGGACTATGTTACCGCAAGCTTTGGCGTAACCACAGTTTAGTATACTCCGGATATTTCTTTAGGGGACATCATTACCGTGGCCGATAGGTTGTTATATAAAGCCAAAGCCGCCGGCCGTAACCGGATCGAATTCGCTGAGTTTCACGGTCATCTATATGGTTATGAGAAATCCTCGACATCGAACTCATAGTTTTTGTAATAGTACTTCCGGTCTGCTTCGGTAATTTCACGAATAACCCTGCAGGGGTTGCCAAAGGCGATGACGTTGTCAGGGATGTCTGTGGTAACAACACTTCCCGAACCGACGACCACATTGTTGCCAATTTGCTCCCCGGGATTGACAACAACATTGCCGCCAAGCCAAACATTGTCTCCTATGGTGATACCGATACCATATTCATAACCGGAATTGCGGGCATCCGGGTGTACCGGATGCCCCGCTGTATATAACGATACATTTGGACCGAATTTCACCTGATTGCCGATGACTACCCTTCCCACATCCAAAATCACACAGTTATAATTGGCAAAAAAGTAATCTCCTACTTCAATGTTTTTGCCATAATCACAAAAAAAGGGGGCTTCAATATTTACACCCTTACCCACTTTACCAAGGATATCCCTGATTAATTGCTCCCTTTTTGCCTTTTCATCCGGTCGGCAATGGTTATATTCATAGATCTTCTTTTTATTGGCCATTCGCTCCTCTGCCAATCCATCCAACCAGGGTTTATAGGGAAGGCCGGCCAGCATTCTTTCTTTTTGATCCATCATTGCCCTGCCTTTCGCTGCATTTTTTATAGTATTGGCAGCTTTGCCGCTGAATTATGAATGCCGGCCACCAACGGAGCAATCCAGTCTCTTATCCTTGGCGAACTCAATCCGATTTGTTGTTCAGAACCAAAACCTCTTTATGGTTGCTTCCGGACAGGAATCCAGATTTCGCTGTAAGCGTAATCCTTTTTATGCTCATTCATCTTGGTAAATGAAAAATTAGGGGCATCAACCAACACGTAATCGGATGACGGGAGCCATTCGGCATAGATCTTGGCCATGGTGTTCTGCAGGGTAGCAGGAAATGGCCCTTCGTTGGGAAATACGGCCCAAGTCAAGGCCGGCACCGGAACCACGTCAAGAGAATCACTAATATTGCTTTCGGTAGTCAAAACGCCAATCAGATGAGTCAGATACCCTTCTTCTTTCATAAACTTGGCGTCCGCATCCCAGGATGCATTGACGATCTCGTAAGGAGCCATGTTTTGCAGCGCACGCATTTCCTTACTCTGTTCCTCGGTGATGCTTTCCGCCAGCTTGACAATCTCCTGGTTAATTCCTTCAAATTGCATGGGAACCCGCCGACTTACCCCCACCAAGTTAAAAGCCGGTTTGTCTTCGATTCTGAATTCCATGGCAGTTCCTCCTTTAACGGTTATTACAAATGAAAGTTTGGGAAAAGACTTGCTCATTCCTGTTTTCATGACGTCCGACGGTAAAAACCCGCTCCATTTCTTAAAGGCTCTGGTAAACCCGTCAAGCGATTGGTAACCGTATTTGAAAGCCACATCAGTGACTTTCTCACCGTTCAGCAAGTCCCGATTTGCCTCAGACAATCTCCTGTTCTTGATATATTCGTTTAGGGTCATGCCGGAAAGGTAATAAAATATCGTTCTCAAGTGGTAATCAGGCATACCGGTGCATTCAGCGATGGCTTCGGGAGTCAGGTCACCGTTCAGGTGTTCTTCGATATAGTCAATTACCTGGTTCAGTTCTTTTAGCATTGCCTCCCTCCTTTCTCACCAGCATCATACCAAAAACCTTTAAACAATACTCGACTTTTTGAGAACAAAATTGGTCGGACAGGAATTACTTGTTCAGGCTACCAATAATAAAGACACGCCGCAAGCGTGCCTTTATTCCACAAAAGTAATTCCTACCGACCCTAACTGGGAGAAATGAGCTTGAAAATGATCGTTAAGTCTGATCTCATAGGCCGGTATGAAGGACCCAGGCAGGATGATCTCGCCCGCTTTTAAATAATCTCCATACTCTGATAATTTATTGGCCAGCCAGGCAACAGCCAATGCCGGGTGTCCCATTACCGCAGCTCCGGCAGCGCTGTCCAAATATTTTCCGTTCTTCTCCAGTACCACTCCCATGGTTTTCAAATCTTTGTTCCAAGGATTACTCAACTGACTGCTTAGCACCACTCTCCCTGCCATGGCGTTATCGGCGATGGCATCTTCCACGTTCACTTTCCAATTCTCAAAGCGGGAATCAATCACCTCCAAGATGGGAGCAATTGCTGCCGTTGCCTCCAGAACATGTGGAATAGTGATTCCCGGTCCTTTCAAATCTTTACCCAAGAAAAAAGCAATTTCCGCCTCAATTCTGGGGCAGATCAATTCCGATAGGGATATGGATTCGTACTCGGAGGTGACGGTACTGTCAAAAAGATAGCCATAGCAAGGCTCATTAATCATCAATTGTTTCCTGATGGAACGAGCCGCATGGATTGATGTCTTGGGCTAATTTTT
>JAAZDD010000018.1 GCA_012512955.1 Clostridia bacterium | reverse complement strand
GTTGGCCGTCATTTGCAGGCGTCCGGCAGCCTTTTCTATTTCCTGCCTTATTTCCTGAAACAGCCGGTATTCCAGTTGGTTCAGTTTCTCCTCGGCCCCCAAAATCAAAGCTTCTTTTTCTTTTAACTCAGCAGTAATAAACCGCTCCGCATTGGCCAATGTCTGTTTCCGCTGGTAATCCGGGGGAACCGCATTAAGATTTGCTCTGGTTACTTCGACATAATAACCAAATACTTTATTAAAACCCACTTTTAAGGACCGAATGCCTGTCCGCTCCCTTTCCTTGGCTTCCAACTGAGCAATCCATTGTTTGCCGTGGCGGGAAGCCTCCCGCAGCCGGTCCACCTCCTGGTGAAAACCGTCCTTGATAATATTGCCCTCTCGGAGACTGGCCGGCGGATCATCGGCAATACTCTGCTCTAACAATCCATGGATGTCTTCCAACAAATCCAATTGATGGAGAGCGGTTATCAATTGTTTGGAGACGGCTGTTTGGAGCACGGTGGCGATCTTAGGCAACCGCCCGATGGACTGCTTTAAGGCAATCAAATCCCTGGCATTGGCCGTCCCATAGGAAACACGACCCAGTAACCTTTCCAAATCGTAAATACCTTTGATGGCACTGCGTAATCCTTCCCGCAAAACTGAGGACCGGACCAATTCCTCCACTGCATCCAGCCGGTTGTCAATAGCCTCCTTGTCAAGAAGCGGATTCTGCAGCCATTGTTTTAGTTTTCTGGCTCCCATGGCGGTAATGGTGACATCCAAAACTCCCAGCAAAGAGCCCCGGAGGGCCCTGGTATGAATATTTTCGGTTAACTCCAGGTTACGGCGGGTAGCTGCATCCAACAACATGTAGTTTTTAGGCCGGTAAGAAGCAATTTTGGTTAAATGGCTAAACTTCTGTTTCTGGGTCTCCTTAAGATAATCCATAATCAAGCAGGCAGCCATTCCGGCCAGGGGCCAATGATACAGCTGGGGATCCAGGCTGTCCCGGCCTCCTGTTTCCTCTGCTAAATAATGTAAAATTTCACTTTGATTTTTTTCCGGCAATGGCCTCCCGTTGGCCGAGCAATGCAATTGTTTCAAACATTCCCGCAAGCCCTGCTCTCCCGCTATTTGGACAGGCAGAATACATTCACTGGGTTTAAGCCGAAACAATTCTTCGGTCACCGGCACCTCCCGGTTAGCTGCTTGGGTCACTTTAAACTCGCCGGTGGACAGATCCACCAGGGCCAAGCCCCAGCTGTCCTTTTCCGTCACCAGGGAAACCAAATAATTATTGTTGTGGTCCTTTAACACTTTCTCATCCATCACGGTTCCGGGAGTAATCACCCTGATTACTTCCCGCCTGACAATACCCTTGGCTTCGCTGGGATCCTCCACTTGTTCACAAATGGCTACCTTATATCCTTGAGAGAGGAGCTTCGCCACATATCCTTCATAGGCGTGGTAAGGAATGCCGCACATGGGCACCTTCCCTTGTCCCCCGTCCCTGGCGGTTAAAGCTATTTCCAGAATGGCTGATGCCTTGACGGCATCCTCAAAAAACATTTCATAGAAATCCCCCAACCGGAAAAAAACTATCTCCTCGGGATATTGTGCTTTAATCTCTAAATATTGCTGGATCATGGGTGTGTAGCCCACTGTTTTCCCTCCCCGACAACTTTCCTTCCCATTATAGCATAATTTGGGTCCGGCCAAAAAGAAAACCCGTTGTTTACTCCAACGGGTTCAGTTCACCGACCAGTGACCATGTTTGGGCTTCAATTATTTTAACCGGCACCGTTTTGCCGATAATGCTTTCGTCACCTTCCAATACTACCACCTTATTGCCCCTGGTACGGCCCGTCAGCCTGGCTTCATTGGTTTTACTGGGACCTTCCACCAGCACTTCCTCCACCTGGCCCAATAATTGCCGGTTCTTGGCTATACTGATCCGGTTCTGCAGTTCTAACAGCCGCTGAAATCGCTCTTTTTTAGCCTCTTCCGGCACCTGTTCCCATTTAGCGGCAGGAGTACCGGAACGGGGAGAATACAGGAAGGTAAAAGCTGTATCAAATTCAGCCTTAGTCACCACATCCAAGGTGTCTTGAAAATCCTCCTCCGTTTCCCCCGGAAAACCGACAATAATGTCGGTAGTCAATGTGGCCTTAGGAACCGCTTCCTTGATTTTTTGCACCAACTCCAAATAATACTCCCTGGTATAGCCTCTGTTCATCTTCTTCAGGATAGCATTACTACCCGACTGGATCGGCAGGTGGAAATGCTCACAGACTTTTCTGGAAGCCTTGATGGTCTCCACCAGCTTATCGGAAAAATCCCGGGGATGGGAAGTCATATACCTGATCCGCTCCAATCCCTGGACATCCTCCAAAGAACGGAGCAGGTCAGCAAAATCCACTTTGTTTGCCAAGTCTTTGCCGTAGGAATTCACATTTTGGCCCAGGAGCATCACTTCTTTGAATCCTTTTTCAGCCAGCTCCTTAACTTCCTCGTAAACGGCTTGAGGGTCACGGCTCCTTTCCCTGCCACGTACATAAGGCACGATACAATAAGAACAGAAATTGTTACACCCGTAGGTTATTGTTACGTAAGCCTTGACCCCACCGGCCCTTTTCATGGGCATTGCTTCCACAATTCCTTTTTCTTTTTCCCAAATCTCAATGACGGTAGAATTCCCTTCCCGGGCAAGCGCTAATAATTCAGGTAACCGGTGAATATTGTGGGTACCGAAGACCAAATCTACATGGGGAGTTTGCCGGCGGATTTTCTCGGCGATTCCCTCCTGTTGCGCCATACAGCCACAGACACCGATCACCAGGTCAGGGTTCTGTTGCTTCAGTTTCTTCAGTTCTCCTAAATGCCCGATCACTTTATTTTCTGCCTTTTCCCTGACGCAACAAGTATTTAGCAGCAAAACATCTGCAGCATCCAAGCGGTCAGTCCATTGATAACCCAGTTGCTCCAGGATGCCGCTTAACACTTCCGTGTCATGTTCATTCATTTGACAACCATAAGTTACAATATGGTAATTCTTGATTAGGTTCATTACTATCTCTCCTCATGAAGCAGTTTGCCACCATCGATTATAGCTTAACCAACTTCCAAAGAAAAACCTTGAACATGATTAGTTCAAGGCTTAAAATGAGTAAACTGCTGAATTCCGTTAAGCGAGTTTTTCCATGGAAGTCAGTTTTTTCATTCTTTGGTAGGATACTCTGACCAGAGATTTATCCTGACTGTAGGAAATCTTTTCGATGGCTTCCTCTACCGGAAAGAATCCACCATCCATAAAGCCCAACTCTTCGTTAATCCGGTGATGCTCTTCTGCTGCCTCCATAATGAACCAGGTGATTCTATTGCAAACCGGCTGTTTTCGGGAATAGGAGTAAAATTCATAACTGGTCTCTCCTGCGGGACCAATAATCTGCGCTTCCACTCCGGCCTCTTCCCGGACCCGGTTTAAAGCTACTTCGTTAGGATGAAGACCGCCCCTGATGACACCCTTAGGCAACACCCATTCCTGTTTGTCGTTTTGTAGAATCAATACTTTTTCTCCGAAAAACACTACTCCTCCGGCACAATTTCTGCAAAGCATGAGTAAGCACCCCCTGATTTTAGTTAGGCTTTATACCTCATAGTTCTATAGGAAAACCGGTTTTCCTCCCGAGATAAATATGGAAAAATACTGTTACTCATTAGAACAGCAGTGAAGAAACTTGTTGTAACTCCGCCAAATTGCTGCACTGATAGATTCCTTTACAATAGGGCCGGTACAGATCCAATACGCTGTCTTTGTCATACCATTGCTCCCGGGAACGGGGATTCAACCAGTAAACAGCACCTACCCGTTCCGACATCATTTTGAAAGCTCCTACTTGAGGATCCCGCCAGTTATTTTTCCCGTCGCCCAGTACCAGTAATTTCATCTTTACATGAAGATCCTGTAAATAGCCCTCCACGAAATCGGCAAAAACCCGGCCGTAATCAGTATAACCGGTAGCCGAGCAAGGAGCGGCCATGCCGATAAACCTTAGTCCCTCCAAAGCCTCCTGACCTTTTAAGAGATGGGTCACTTCAGCCAAGCGGTCCACAAAAACAAAACTGCGGATTTTTTTGTGCTTTGCTTGCAACGTCCAGACCAAGAGCAAGAAAAACATGGTATATTGGCTCATGGAATTAGAGATATCGCATAGGACTATCAACTCGGGATGTTCTTCACGGCGTGTTTTCCGTTTTAATTTTGAAGGAACCCCACCCCGGGCTGCCCAGCCTTTTAAAGTCCTTTTCAGGTCTATTTTCCCGTAAGGTGCGGGACGATAGCGGTAACCTTTACGGGAAGCAAGGCGTCTGCCCAGCTTTTTCACCTGCTGCTCTATCGCTTTCAGGCCCGCTTCATTCAATTGGGCAAAATCGCGTTTTCCATAGTTTAGCTCCTGGACCACTTGCTCCAGGCCCTCTTTACCTTTCCGGGCCACCATTGCCCGGTGGAGCTGGTGTTCAACCTGTAAAGCAAATTGCTCCAACCGTTCCTTAAGCAAAACCCGCTCCCATTCGGCCAGGTCCAGCTTTTCTTCCACCAGGTAATGGAGCATATGCCAATCTATGGTCCTCTTGATCTGTTCCCAGTAGGCCCCCACCGGGCGGGCCTCATGTTCATCCCATTCCAAGGCGTTCACTAAAGACCTGGCTATTGCTGCTGATTGCCTCTCATCCAAAAGAGTTACCAGTAAGTTTCCCTGCGAGGCACCAATTCCGCTTCTCCCCAGTCCTTTTCCGTCACACCCTCCGGCTCAGATTTTCAGAGCTAATTCATCCACGGAGCCAAAAGGAACTGATTTTTCGCCAGTCTGTAGTCCTGTTCGGAAACAAAGGTAAAACACCTGACCAAAAACCAGCATTTCCTGCCGGGTTTTCGCAAAAATGGCCCTCAGGGTAATCCTTAAAGTATGCTGTTCCAGGCCTACCAGGCCGATTGCTTCCAGGGCAGTCACCACCTGGCTCAGGCTCACCGGAATGCCTGCCTTTCGCAAGGTTTGTACTAACAAGAGCAATTTTTCGGTCATGATTACCTGACACCCGATGCCAATAATTGATCCAGCTTTGCGGCAACCTTTTGGAAATCTTCCCTATATTTCAACAACAACGCCATGGTACTCTGTACCAAATCCTTCCCTAAGGCTCTGGCGTTCAAACTGACTAAAGCCTCCGCCCATTCCAGGGTTTCCGCCACGCTGGGAGACTTCTTCAGATTTTGCTTCCGGAGAAGTTGGACAAAATTGATCACTTCCCTCCCCAACTGCTCCTCCAGAAAGGGAAGTCTTCTTTTTAGGATGGTCAATTCCCGCTCAGGAGGGGGAAAATCAAGATAGAGATGAAAACAACGGCGCCGTAAAGCCTCTGAAAATTCCCTGGCATTATTGCTGGTAATGATGATAAAAGGAATAGTGGTAGCTGTCACCGTGCCGTACTCAGGTATCGTCACTTGATATTCCGATAAAGTCTCCAATAAAAAACTCTCAAATTCTTCTTCACTTTTGTCCAATTCGTCAATCAGCAAGACAGTTTCTTGAGGAGACAACAAAGCCTTTAACAAAGGTCTGGCCAGCAAGAATTCCTCATTGTAAATGGCGCTTTTAGCCTCAGACCACTCCAATTCTCCTTGCATATGGGCCTGGATCCACAGCAACTGTTTTTGGTAATCCCACTCATACAGGGCTTTGGTTTCATCCAATCCTTCATAGCACTGCAATCTGATCAAGTCCCTGCCGGAAACCTGAGCCAAAGTTTTGGCCAATTCCGTCTTCCCAACTCCGGCGGGTCCTTCCACCAACAGGGGCTTCTTCATTTGCCAGGCCAGGTAAACCACTGTAGCGGAATCCCGCTCCAGGAAATATCCTGTCTCCTCTAAAAGAGAAATCAAATGATCAATCGATTGGAACATACTTTCCTTCCTTTATCAGAGAATTATCTGCCTTTATCCGGTGATTAAATCCAAGCAGTCCCGTAAACTGCCCTGATAATCGGTTTCATAATCCCGGTTGCACCTGTTAATCAAATGGCTGTCAATCAAAAAGGTCTTCATCCCTATTTCCCTGGCTACCAGGTCTTCGCCCACATCATTGCCCACCATCAAACATTCCTCCGGTTTCACATTGATGGCCTCAAGAATTTCCAGGTAATACTCCAAATGGGGTTTACAGTAATGCATATTTTCGTAGGAGGTGATCAAGGCAAAGGGCAGGTCGGCAATGCCCACCCACCGGAGCCGTTCTTTAATAGCTATGTGAGGAAAAACCGGATTAGTAGCAATCACCGTTATGTATTTAGCCAAAGCCTCCCTAACAAGCAGGGGCACGATAGGCTCCGGCGTACAGACTTCAGCTAAACGGCAAAAATCCCTTTGATAGAATTTTTCAAAAACCGGCATCATGATTTCCGGTTCCAAATCTGTAGCGGCAAAAAACTCTTCGATGAAAACTTGTTCATTGGTTTTGCCGGGATCCTTATTGGCCACCATTTTGTAGGTTGCCTCCAACAGTTTGGGCACAAACAGTTCCGGCTTGATGTACGGAGCAGTAGCCTGAGACAGCAGTTTCAGGTACTGCTCCAAAAAAAGATCTGTATCCATGGGCAGCAAAGTCCCATCCAAATCGAACAGAACAGCTTTAAACAAGACCCTCCCCCGTTCTATAACTGATAATTGGGTGCTTCTTTGGTGATGGATACGTCGTGAGGATGGCTTTCCTTCAAACCGGCTGCGGTAATGCGAATAAACCTTCCCTCCTGCTGCAAAGCGGCAATAGTAGGCGTGCCACAGTAACCCATCCCCGCTCTCAATCCGCCAACCAACTGGTAGATGGTGTCGCTTAAGGGGCCTCGATAAGGCACTCTTCCCTCAATGCCCTCAGGTACCAACTTGGCAGCATCACTCTGAAAATACCGGTCTTTACTGCCTTCCTTCATGGCCGCCAAAGACCCCATTCCGCGGTAGACTTTATAGGTCCTTCCCTGGTAGATTTCCGTCTCCCCGGGGCTCTCCTCAGTACCGGCCAAGAGACTTCCAATCATTACTGTACTTGCTCCGGCAGCAATGGCTTTAGTAATATCGCCGGAATACTTGATACCCCCGTCACCGATAATGGGGATTCCCTTTTTGACAGCCACCTGGTAAGCATCATAAATGGCTGTTACCTGCGGTACTCCGATGCCGGCAATCACCCGGGTAGTACAAATGGAGCCCGGTCCCACTCCTACCTTGACAGCATCAACGCCTGCCTCAATGAGGGCTAAGGTCCCCTCTGCCGTGGCCACATTCCCTGCAATAATATTCAAGTCCGGGAAAGCCCCTCTCAATTCTCGTACGGTACGGAGCACACCGGCAGAATGACCGTGGGCCGTGTCTACCACTATGGCATCGACACCGGCCTTAATCAAAGCTTCGGCTCTTTCCAGGGTGTCATGGGTAACACCCACGGCGGCGGCTACCCGCAAACGGCCTTTTTCATCTTTGGCGGAATTGGGATATTGTCTGGCCTTTTCGATATCCTTAATCGTAATAAGACCTTTTAAGTTGTAATCCCTGTCTACAATGGGTAATTTTTCTATTTTATATTGCTGCAGTATTTTTTTTGCCTCTTCGAGGGTTGTTCCTTCCGGCGCCGTGATTAGATTGTCTTTGGTCATCACTTCCTCAATAGGCCGGTTATAATCCGTCTCGAAACGCAAATCCCTATTGGTCAAAATCCCTACCAGTTTCCCCTCTACGGTGATGGGCACTCCCGAAATACGGTAACGTTCCATAATAGCCAAGGCGTCATGAATACGATGGGAAGGGCTTAAGTAAAAGGGATCGGTAATAATGCCATGTTCCGACCGTTTCACCCGATCCACTTCCAAAGCCTGCCGCTCAATAGACATGTTTTTATGGATCACCCCGATGCCCCCTTCCCTGGCCATGGCAATGGCCAAGCGGGACTCCGTCACCGTATCCATGCCGGCACTGACAATGGGAATATTCAGCTTAATGCTAGGAGTAAGGAAGGAAGATACGTCCGTATCCTTCGGCAATACTGAAGAAGCCGAAGGTACCAATAAGACATCATCAAAGGTCAGTCCTTCTTTGGCAAATTTATCACTAATCATTATCTGGTACTCCTTCCTAATGTTCCAGGTTTTCCGACCATTATATCATAGAGAGATATTGTGTACAACCTAAAACCGGTAAATTTTCAGCCGCCCTGAACGAAGATATTCCTCCAACATTTTCAAGGCCAGTTGGACGAAAAATTGTCTCGTCGGGGGAAGCAGGAACAAAAAACCAAGGGTATCCGTAATTAATCCGGGGGTCAATAACAAAATACCTCCGGCCAGCACTAACACCCCTTCCAGGATTTTTCGTCCCGGGATGATGCCCTGAGCCAAAAGACTCCTAAATTCCCAGAGGACCTTCCATCCCTGGTATTTGGCCAATAAGGCTCCTGCTACTCCGGTCAAAATCACTAACAAGACCGTATTCAAGGCTCCCAAGTACTGACCCAATTTGATTAACAACACCAATTCTACCAGAGGCAGCAAGATTACCGCCAGCAACAAATATCCCATACCGGCTTCCCCGCCTTAAACTCAATCTTGTCCCACGATGGAATGAACACCAAATCTTTCAAAATGCTGCCGCAAATGGGCCACTACTTTTTCCGGAACAGCCAATTCCCTGGCTATCTCCGTATCGCTGCGATTTAAGGACAGCTGTTCAATAAAAACATCAAAATTAATTCCCACTTCTTCAGTTTTGTCTTTCAGACTCAAATCAACGCTCCAAGGTACTCTTGATCCATACTTATCCCACATGGAACCTGCCTCCTATCCTAAGACTGCTTTTAGTGTGCCCCAGGATAGGTCAGTGTATGTTCCTGTTCTTTCATGGCAGTTCCCCGGCAACTGAAGAACTGAAAGAAGCAAATGCTCTGCCGATTCTTGCCACCGCTTCTTCCAACAGGTTTTCTTCCACCACTAAAGCCATCCTCACGTACCTGTCGCCTTGCTCCCCAAAAGCCACTCCCGGCACTACCACCACTCCCGTTTTTTCCAGAAGATCAAGGGAGAACTGCATGGATGATGTATAGCCATAAGGCAAAGGCGCCCAGACAAACATGGAAGCTTTCGGTTTTTCAATCTGCCAACCAAGGGCATTCAACCCGTCCACCAGGATATCCCGCCGGCGCTGGTAAATGGCGGCATTTTCCTTTACCCAGTCATCAGGACCGGTGAGAGCCGCAATTCCTGCTTTTTGAATAGGTTTAAACACACCAAAGTCAATATTGGATTTGACCGTGGCCAGTCCCTCAATAATCTCCTGGTTACCAACTACAAAGCCTAATCTACACCCTGCCATACAAAAGGTTTTGGAAAAGGAGTGAAATTCAATGGCTACGTCTTTGGCCCCGGGAACTTCCAACAGACTGGGAGGGCGATAACCGTCATAAGCTAACTCAGAGTAAGCCAAATCATGACATAGAATGAGATCATATTCCTTGGCAAAAGCTACGGCTTCCTCGAAGAAATCCAAATCAGCGATGGCAGCCACCGGATTATTAGGGTAGTTTAAATACATCAGCTTGGCCGCCCAGGCTATTTCCCGGGGAATAGCCTGTAAATCAGGCAAGAACTTGTTTTCAGCCACCAAGGGTAAGGGATATTTCACGCCACCGGCTAACAGAACCCCGGCGGTATAAACGGGATATCCCGGATCCGGCACCAGGGCAATATCTCCCGGATTTAAATAGGCCAATCCCAAATGCCCCAAACCATCCTGGGATCCCATTACCGGCAGCACTTCGGTACCGGGATTGAGAGGAACCTGAAACCGTTTTTCATACCACTGGGCTACTGCCTCTTTGAAGGCAGGCAGGCCGTCAGTTAAAGGATAACCGTAATTGTTAGAATTATCCATCTCAGCCTGCAAAGCCTTTTTGATATGGGCAGCAGGAGGCAAATCAGGGCTGCCGATACTGAGATTGATAGTCTTCACCCCTTCCTGCTCCTTCTGTTTACGCAAGACGTCCAACTCCGAAAAGATTCCTGAACCTAACTGTTGCACACGTTCGGCTGTCTTAGGCATAATATTCCTCCTGTTTATCCCGTAATTGCTTTACTGTTTGGAAATCCACAGCACAATAGCCCAGTTTCACATTTCTTACCGCACCATGATAATCGGAACCTCCGGTAGCAATCAACCGGTAAGATTGACACAGTCTCAGGTAGTACTGTCGCTGATCCGGTGTGTGCTCAGGATAGTACACCTCAATGCCCTTAATACCCCGTTCGATGATGGAAACGATTAACCTCGCATCACCGATTAAGCCCGGGTGGGCCAAGACAGGAACACCCCCGGCATCGGTTAACAACCGGATGGCTTCCTCTAAGGTCAATTTTTCCCTGGCCACATAAGCAGGAGCTCCCTTGCCCAAAAACCGGGAAAAAGCCTCCCGCACATCCTGAACATATCCCCTTTTTACCATGGCAGCAGCTAAATGGGGGCGACCAATGACGCCGTCACCGGCAATCCGTTGTACCTCGCCAAAGTCCAAAGGCAGTCCTAACCGGGATAAGCGGGACAAAATTTTTTCGGCCCTGTTAAGGCGCTGCTCAGTCATGGTTGCCAAAGCTTCCCTCAATCCATCGGCTTTCCAGTCAATCAGGTAGCCCAGGATATGTACTTCATGCCCCCCAAAAGAAGTACTCAGTTCAACACCAGGTAGCACTTCCACCTGGTAGTCCCGGCCTGCTACCAGCCCTTCGGGGATACCGTCAACCGTATCATGATCCGTAATAGCCAGTCCCTTTAAACCATGCTTACCGGCCAGTTTGACCAGTTCTCTAGGCCTTAAAGTACCATCGGAAGCCGTTGTATGGGTATGTAAATCAAATAACATCATTTACTCCTATCACCGTTAGTCCTCATTGTTCTATTGTATTCCTATCATTGCCGAAGTACAAGGGGGACAGACCCTGTTTCAAAACCCGGAACCAGTTTCCCCAGGCCAATTTGTCCAGCTGCTCCTCAGTGTAACCACGTCCTCTCAATCTTTCCAGCAAGTAAGGCAAAGCAGCTGCTGTTTCCAAACCCGGCGTCCTGCTATCCATTCCGTCGAAATCAGAGCCGAAGCCTACATGGTCTATTCCCATCACCTCAACGGCATGATCGATGTGATCCAGCAGCCTGTCAACACAGGGGGTTTCAGAATCGATAAACTCCGGCACAAAAGTAATTCCCAAGCAACCATCCTGCTCTGCCAGTGCTCTCAACTGACCATCAGTTAAGTTCCTGGGATGGGAACACAGCCGTTGACAATTCCCATGACTTACAATCACCGGCCTTTCACTGACTTCCAGGGCATCCCAAAATCCTCTTTCCGCAATATGGGCCAAATCTACCAGCATCCCCAATTTATTCATTTCTTTAATTACCGTTTTGCCAAACTCAGTTAAGCCGCGATGGTTTTCTCCCACTCCCACGCCGTCAGCCAGCTCATTGCCTTGATTCCAAGTTAAGCCCAGGCTCCGCACTCCCAGGCGGTAGAGAACACCCACCATGCTCAATTGCCCCCCCAATGCTTCTCCCCCTTCCACCGTGAGCAGGGCACCCAATTGTTCCTGTGTTTCCAGGGTGGTCAGGTCAGTTGCCGATGTGACTAAAGTAACCAGATGAGGATGCCGTTCCACCTCCCGGCGAAAGACTTCGATGCCTTCCAAAGCCCTTAATACAGCCCTTTCAGGCTTATAGGCACTTTCAATGAAGACCGCAAAAAATTGGAGTTTAACACCGGCCTTACGCAAACTCACCAAATCTGCCTGGCCTTCGTGATTGGGCTCCCCCAAATGCCGCCGCTTGTGGAGAACATCCAGGATGGAATCACAGTGGGCATCAATTATTTTCACAGCTATTCACCCCTTCTTTTTATTATAATACACATAAAAAGAAAAACCTGCTTTAACTTAGCAGGTTAATGGACATTTCCTATGTCATAATTAATTCTATCTGGGCTCTACGATAAACTTGATTGCAGTCCTTTCCTCTCCATCGATGACAATGTCGGTAAAGGCAGGAATACAAATCAAATCGACCCCACTGGGTGCCACAAATCCCCTGGCTATGGCTACTGCTTTGACTGCTTGGTTAATCGCTCCGGCTCCAATTGCTTGGATTTCCGCCCCTCCTCTCTCACGCAACACTCCTGCAAGAGCACCGGCTACGGAATTAGGGCTTGATTTCGCTGAGACCTTCAAAACTTCCATCATCTTGACCTCCCGTAGTTATTTCGTTGTGTGAGGATTACCCATATTCAGTATATTCTGCACCATCAGCGAAAAAACCTCTTATTTTAAAAACTTTTTTCCTTTTTAGTCCTCTATTGGCAGGTTAATACTCTCTATGGAGCGGGCCAAGCCGTTGACAGAATTGATTTCGATAACGGCCCCGTTGAACTGGACCGGTCCTTTGGCCAGTTGAAACTTCACCGGCATCTGAGTTATAAATTTATCCACGATCAACTCCGGATCGATTCCCAGGACCGAATGCAACGGACCGGTCATCCCCACATCAGTAACAAAAGCCGTTCCTTTAGGCAAAATGCGGGCATCTGCAGTTTGGACATGGGTATGGGTACCGCAAACGGCACTAACCTGGCCGTCCAGCCAGTAGCCCATGGCCCCTTTTTCGGAAGTGGCCTCTGCGTGAAAATCAACAATAGTGTTAATGGTACTGTGCATGGTATTTTTCAACACCTCTTTGACACAACGGAAGGGACAATCAAGGCTTTCCATGTATACCCGTCCGGCCAAATTGATCACCGCCAGCCGGTCTCCCCCGGCCACCTCAAAAATCCCATAGCCCCTTCCCGGCGTACCGGGAGGGTAATTGGCAGGACGGATAATCCTGGGCTCCAAATCGATATAATCAACCAGTTCTTTTTTATCCCAAACATGATTTCCCATGGTGATCACATCAACCCCGTAGCTGAATAATTCTTCTGCTACAGAGCGGGTAAGACCGTTTCCACCGGCAGCATTCTCCCCATTGGCAATCACAAAATCAATCTGGTAATCTGCCACAATCCTGGTCAAGTATTTATTTAACACCTGGCGTCCCGGTTTACCTACGACGTCACCCACCATCAAGATCCGCAAAAATGCCCCTCCTCACTCAGTCCCAGAATCATTTCTTGAAAACATGTACTTTGCCTTCCTCCCTGAAAGCGATCAGCTTCTTCCTGGGTGTAGCACCTTTAAAGCTCTCCAACATGTAACTGATAAATTCCTCCTGCAACAATAAATCTTCCTCTCCCATAAAATCCCCCGGTTCCGGATCTTTCATTAAACAATCGCCAAATTCCTCTTGTAAAAAGGAAATAATCAGGGAGATTTCACTCTTGGACAAGGTTTCAACATCATACTCCACCCTTAAGACACTGATTTCATCCAGGGTTGTCCAATGGAAGGTTAAAGCAGGAACCTTTTTCCCTTCAAGAAAACTGTATGTTTTTAAACAATCAAGAAGCTTGTCCTTTGCCTTAATAAACCGTTCCTCATCGGGACCGTGAACAAAACTGAAAGACAAACAAATTAAATTGTCCTCAGGATTAAAGCTAATGGTACTGATTTCCGGATAGCGCATCAAAATAGAGATCAACAAACCGGCACTTTCGGAAAGAACCGCCTCTCCTTGATTGAAATTGAAGTCCAACGATGACACCTGCCTCTACTGTTTCCTTACCAGCACTTAATTCAACTTATCTCAACTTTTCTCCTTCCCCTTCATCTAAAAGGAGGGTTTATTTTTTTGTCACAAATGGGAAAGCGGCCCCGCAAGACCGCTTTTTTCCTATTTAGCATATTCAACTGCTCTGGTCTCCCTGATCACTACCACTTTGATCTGGCCGGGATATTCCAATTCAGTCTCAATCTTTTTGACTATATCCCTGGCCAACCGGACAGAAACCAGATCATCCACTTTATCGGGCTTAACCATAATCCTGATTTCCCGACCTGCTTGAATGGCAAAAGCCTTTTCTACTCCATCAAAGGAATCGGCTATTTCCTCTAATTTTTCCAGTCGCTTGATATAAGTTTCCAGTGTTTCCCGACGGGCTCCGGGGCTGGCCGCTGAGACAGCATCAGCAGCCTGTACCAACACTGCCTCCACTGTTTGCGGCTCCACATCCCCGTGATGTGCACCAATGGCGTTAATAACCTCGGGATTTTCCTTGTATTTTTTCGCTAACTCCATACCGAGAGCCACGTGAGGTCCTTCTACTTCATGGTCAATAGCTTTACCGATGTCATGTAACAAACCGGCCCTTTTGGCCAAGGCAACATCAACCCCCAACTCAGCTGCCATAGCTGCAGCCAAGTGGGCCACTTCAATGGAATGCTTAAGCACATTTTGCCCGTAGCTGGTTCTGAATTTTAATCTTCCCAAAAGTTTCACCAGTTCGGGATGAATACCGTGTATACCGGTTTCAAAGACGGCTTGTTCTCCTTCTTCCCTAATCCGTTGTTCAACTTCTTTTTGTGCTTTTTCAACCATTTCTTCAATACGGGCAGGATGAATTCGACCGTCATTGATGAGTTTTTCCAAAGCAACTCTGGCAATTTCACGCCGGATGGGGTCAAACCCGGAAAGAATAACAGCCTCAGGAGTATCATCGATGATTAAATCTACACCAGTCAAAGTCTCTAAAGCACGTATGTTCCGGCCTTCCCGACCGATTATGCGGCCTTTCATTTCGTCGTTGGGTAAAGCAACCACCGATACGGTAGTCTCAGCCACATGATCGGCGGCACAACGCTGAATGGCCAAGGTAATAATCTCCCTTGCCCTCTTCTCTGCCTCATCTTTGGCCTGGGTTTCAATTTCCTTGATCATGATGGCTGCTTCATGTTTAATTTCCTCCTCTATACTTTTCAGCAACAGGGTTTTCGCTTCTTCGGAGGTCAGACCTGACAAACGTTCCAATTCGGCCACTTGTTTTTCGTAGACTTGAGTCAGGTTTGCCCTCAGTTCCTCCAATTCAATTTCTTTACGGTGCAGGTTATCTTCCTTTCGCTCAATTGCTTCACTTTTGCGATCCAGGGTTTCTTCTTTCTGAACCAGACGCCTTTCCAAACGCTGTAACTCATTACGTCGCTCCCGGTTCTCCCTTTCCACTTCGTTCCGCAACCGGTGGACCTCTTCTTTAGCTTCTAAAATGGCCTCCCGCTTCTTGGCTTCAGCATCCTTTTGGGCCTCCTCAATGATTTTGGCTGCCGCTTCCTCTGCCGAGGCAATTTTTGCTTCAGACAAATATTTGCGGATCAGATAACCTGCTGCCACTCCTATAATCAGAATAATTATTCCGATCAGTAAGTATGCCCAGAAAATATCTTTCACCTCCTGTTCTTGTTTTTGTTCACATTGGATAAGCTAATCTTACAAAATAATGCCGAGCAAAACTCGGCATATGTTAGAAAGCTATCACCTTATTCCCATTTTGCGTCCAATACATGACCATCGGTACATTAACACCTTACAAAACAGCATTGCACGCAAGTAAAGCAGGTCATGACCTAAGGCATTTGCCTTAAGTTTTTAAGGTATCCATAATCCGCTTTGTCATCTATATGGAAAACACAAGGTGGCAGTTTCCAACATTACTCTTCTCCTGTATTTTAATATTGTTATAGGCATCATGTCAAGTTTGATCATGATTACAAATGCTCAGCCCTAATTGTTGAGCCCCGCGACAGATAGTCTGCCGGGAAAACCCGCGCCTTATCAAATAATTAAATACCTTGCAAGGAACGGCTTCTTTTTTTGCCCTTTTTATCATCTGTTCTTCCAGAAGCTGTTTGGCTAAGTCTAATTCCCGTTCCTCGGGCAACAGTTCATCCAGCACCCTTTCGATTAAATTCAATGGTACTCCTTTTCGACCTAATTCTTGCTTCAGTCTCCACCTGCCCATCGGTTTCAGGCGAATCCGGTCTTCAACCCACAACCGGGCAAATTCGTAGTCATCCAGATACCTTCGTTCCTGACAGTAAGCTAACACCTTCCCAATGGTATCTTCAGCATAATGACGTTTTTTCAGCTTTTGCTCCAACTGAGCGGTAGTATATCTTCTTCCGGCTAAAACTGCCAGGGCATAGGACAAAGCTTCCTTATTCATCCCTGCTTCCGTCATTGTCTTTATTCGGGAAATAGTGGTCCCGGATAGCCTGTTCGATGGTGGCCGCCATCTCCCTGTTCTCCTTCAAAAAGTCTTTCACATTTTCCCGGCCCTGGCCCAATCTTTCATCGTTAAAAGAATACCAGGCCCCGCTTTTCTGGATAATGTTCAACTCCGTCGCCAGATCGAGGATACAACCTTCCCGGGAAATACCTTCACCGTACATAATATCGAAAGCAGCCTGTTTAAAAGGAGGTGCCATCTTATTCTTAACTACTTTAACCCGGGTACGGGAGCCCACCAGTTCCGTTCCTTGCTTTAAATTCTCCACTCTTCTAATTTCTAAACGAACAGAAGCATAGAATTTCAAGGCCCGTCCTCCGGGGGTGGTCTCCGGATTGCCAAACATTACGCCTACCTTTTCCCGCAACTGGTTAATAAAAATAGCTGTAGTTTTAGATTTATTGATGGCTCCGGCCAGTTTGCGGAGGGCTTGGGACATTAAACGGGCCTGCAAACCCACATGTGCATCTCCCATTTCCCCTTCTATTTCAGCCCTTGGCACCAAAGCCGCCACGGAATCGATCACCACTACATCCACCGCATTACTTCTCACTAATGCTTCGGCAATTTCCAAAGCCTGCTCTCCCGTATCCGGTTGGGAAAGGAGCAAATTATCGATATCAACTCCTAATTTAGCTGAGTAATTAGGATCCAGGGCATGCTCAGCATCAATAAAAGCGGCAATACCACCCATTTTTTGTGCCTCAGCAATAATATGAAGAGCCACCGTCGTCTTACCGGAAGATTCAGGTCCGAAGATCTCGATTATCCGTCCCCTCGGCACCCCTCCGATACCAAGGGCAATATCCAACGGCAATGCGCCGGTAGGAATCACTTCAATATTCAGGCCTGTAGTTTGCCCCAGCCTCATAATGGAACCCTTGCCAAATTGCCGTTCAATCTGCAGCAAGGCCATTTCCAAAGCCTTCTGTTTATCTGACATGGACGGACCCCCCTAAAACATATGTTCGGTTTTTTCAATTATATACCATCCACCGGGGCCTGTCAATCAGCAAAAAGCTGCCTCTCCAAAGAGAGCTTGCCTGTCCTTCCGTAAAAACTGATGGTGTCCGCAGCCAACAGTACCCACTGTCCGTTCTGCCGGTTCAGGTGCAACAGCACCATCGTATAAGGAACTTCATGGAGCAGTTGCAGTCCCCTGACTCCTGCACCTCCTGTGGTGCCGGCATCAATTATAATGGAACCTTTATAACGCTGAATTTGACTGTGATGATCATGACCATGGAGAATGACGGGTGACAATCCGGCTAAGGCTCGGGCCTGGCTGGGACGATGAACGGCCACGATATCTGCTTGAAGACCTGCCAGCAGTCTTCTTATTTCCGCCGTATGACCGGAATATTTTTCTTCGGAACCGGTTATTAACAGATTGCCTAAAGATGCAGGGTCTGCCATACCAAAGACCTTAATCCCTTCCAACTCGATTATTTCTTCATCCAGCACTGTAACATTGTCATGTTTTTGCAGTGTTTCAACGGTAGCCGGAGAATCATGATT
>JAAZDD010000143.1 GCA_012512955.1 Clostridia bacterium | reverse complement strand
GGTCAGTCCCCGTCAAGACAAACCAACGGCAGGAACCGCCGGTACCTAAATCCGGGGAAGTCTATTACCCAAAAGATACTGAGCAGGTGCATTTTTGTTTGGGAACACCAAGTATTGCACAGGATGACAGCCGCATTTACACGATGATTGTGTTGAACAGTATTATCGGTGGAGGGCTGAGTTCCCGTTTGTTTCAAAGTATCAGGGAGGAGCGGGGTTTGGTCTACTCCATTTATTCCTATCATTCCTCTTACGTGGATGCGGGACTGTTTTCCGTTTATGCCGGAACCGGTCTCGATAATACCGCGGAAGTGGTCCGGTTAATACTGCAGGAACTGGGCCAGATCCGGGACAAAGGCATCAGCCATGAGGAACTGGTCAAGGTCAGGGAACAGATTAAAGGGAGCATCCTTCTTTCCAAGGAAAGTATCAGCAATCGGATGAGTCGTCTGGGACGAAGCGAGATCTGCTACAACCGGATTATTACTTCAGACGAAATTGTGGAAGGTGTTGCTCAAGTTTCCGAAAAAGAGGTCCAATTGCTGGCGGAGAGTTTATTCCAAAAGGGAAAATTCAGCCTGACGGCTATCGGTCCCAAAGGACTGGCTTTGGATTTGTCCCGGCTGATCACGGAAACCTTGTGCTAGGGAGAGGTAAACAAATTGAGCAGGAGATTTGAACTTGTCAGTGCATATTCTCATTTAAAGATCAAATTACCCAGGCGGAAAACCAAGTGGAGTGCCGGCTACGATCTGGAGGCGGCAGCCATGGTAACCATTCCTCCCGGTGAGACTGTACTGGTACCTACCGGTTTGAAGGTCTACATGGAGCAAGACGAAGTGTTGATGCTTTATATCCGGAGCAGTCTGGCGGTAAAACAAGGATTGGTACTGGCCAACGGGACCGGTATTATTGATGCTGATTATGTAGATAACCCTGATAATGAGGGGCATATCCAATTGGCCATTAGCAATTGTTCCGGCGAAACTGTGACCATAGCCAAGGGACAGGCAGTGGCCCAGGGGATTTTTCTAAAGTATCTGTTGACCGATGATGATGAACCGGGTGGGGAACGACTGGGAGGCTTTGGCAGTACCGGCAACTAAATCTCGCAATCTGAGTTGACTCCGGAGCAAGTCCGGAGTTTTTTGCATATCCGGATCAAGCTTGTCATAAATTGGTACGGGGGTGATTTGGATATGCTTGGTAAGATGTTGCTTGTCATGCTGATGTGCTCAGCCGTTGTGTTGTCGGTACGGCAGCGGATTGTCCTGCTGAAAAAGAGGAATGCCCTGGATCACATGCCGGATGCACCCATCAGCACCTTCTTGTCAGAGGCATTGGCTCAGCTGGTTGGTGTGGCCGGCGGCATCTATTTGTCTTTAATTATGCTGGTTTCCTTTTTGGAACTGGAAGTGCCCAGCCGCGCTACAGTAGCGGGGCTTACCATGCAGCCGCTGGCACTGCTTTCGTTGACGCTGGCTTTGTTACAGCCTCTGATTAAAACCCTTCTTGTCCAGTGGAGGAAATGATAAAGGCCGAGGTGAGATTTAAATGAAATTGAGTGAGTTTGCGGGCAAGGAAATCGTCAACATCTTTGATGGGGCTCGCCTGGGAACAGTCAGTGAATCCGACTTAATAATCGACGGGGCTACCGGCCAGGTGGAGTCGATTGTGGTTCCCGGCCGGGGAACAGTGATGGGCTGGAAGAACAGGGGCTATCCATTGGTCATACCTTGGCAGGCAGTCCGTAAAATCGGTACCCAGTTGATCGTCATTGATTGGGAAATAAACAGGCGGAAAACTCCTTGACAAATCTTAGTGGACATGCTAAAGTAATACAGAAAATTGATATGATGCCTCATCTTGACACGATGAGGTAGAGGAGCGGAGAGTCAAGAGTAGCATCAGGAACCCGGAAGGAATGATCTGATGCAAAAGGGGCATCCGCCGAAGTGCCGGGCTGCCGACAGCCTGGTGCTGGGCCTGCATTGAATAAGTGCAGGACTGTCACCGGAGAATGACCTGGTTTTCCGGTGGAGTACTATCTCAGATCAGGATGGGTGGCCGTAATATGGTTTTATGCCTGGATTACGAACATCCAGGCTTTTTTGTTTAAGATTACAATTAACCAGTGCTTCATTGGTTATATTATGGTCATGAGACCGGAAAGGAGTGAGAAAACTGAATTGCCAAGGACTAAAAGTAGCTGTGACCGGTGCCTGCGGCAAAGTGGGGCGGGAAATGGTAAAAGCAGTAGTTGATGCTCCTGATTTGAAACTGGTGGGGGCCGTGGACAGGCTTTATGTGGGAGAGGATATAGGTGACCTGATCGGTATAGGCAGGCAAAGGGTGTCCATCACGGATTCCTTGGAAGAAGTTCTTGATAAAAATCCGGATGTGATCATTGATTTTACTAATGCCCAGGCTGCCTTTCAATATATCACTGCTGCGGTAACCCAAGGGGTTTCAGTAGTTTCCGGTACTACCGGCTTTTCCCGGAAAGAAATGGAACAGGTACATCTGCTTTGTGAGCAAAGTCAAACCGGTGCCGTCATCGCCCCTAATTTTGCCTTGGGAGCGGTGTTAATGTTTCGTCTGTGCAAGGAGGCCGCCAAATGGTTTGATCAGGCAGAAATCATTGAAATGCATAACGACCGTAAGTTGGATGCGCCTTCCGGAACCGCTCTCAGGACGGCAGCACTGATCGAGGAAGAGTGGGAAGCCAGAGGAAAGTCCAAAGAGGATCCGGTCTTGGATTTCAATCCGGCTAGGGGCTTGAGGGAAAAGGGACCGGCTATCCATAGCGTGCGGTTGAGGGGATTGGTGGCTCATCAAGAAGTGATTTTCGGAGGTTTGGGACAGTCCCTGATCATCAGGCATGATTCTTATACCAGGGAATCCTTTGTACCGGGCGTAATGTTAGCCGTCAGAAAAGTGAGAACCCTGAAAGGAGTGGTCTTTGGACTGGAAAACCTTATTTTCTAGCAGTTGTCAAAAGTAACCTCCTTTTGCTGACCTCATATATTAATAATAGTCCATCAGAGGTTAGGAGGGGTTACTGTGAGCAAGCTATTGTCCGGACGAAAAATTGCCATTATTGGCGGTGACAGGCGAGAACTGGTTTTGATGAGGGAATTGGTTCATCTCGGAGCAACAGTAATGGTGGTTGGCTATGACCGGCTTTCCTTTTTGCCGGAAGGATTGGCTCACCATGGCCTCAGGGAGGCCTTGAGAGATGCCGACGGGGTGATCCTGCCCATGCCCGGAACCGATGAACAGGGAAGGGTCAAAGCCGAATTTGCCGGAACCTCGCTCTTTTTAAAGCCGGAACACCTGGCTCTACTAAAACCTGGCACCCCACTGTTAGTAGGGGTAGCAAATGACTATTTAAGGTCAGAAGCCGCAAGTTTGGACTTAAAACTGATCGAAACAGCCGAATTGGATGAAATTGCCATCTATAACTCCATTCCTACCGCTGAAGGGGCCATCGCCATTGCCATGCGTGAAACATCCATTACCCTGCATGGAGCCCAATTGCTCATTGTCGGATTTGGGAGAATTGGTATGACCCTGGCTCGCATGCTTAAAGGAATCGGAGGGGAAGTTTGCGTCGTTGCCAGGAAGGAAGCAGATTTAGCCAGAGCGGAAGAACAAGGTCACCGGGTGTTTAACTACGGGACGGTTGTTTCTGTCCTCCACCGGGTGGATGTATTGTTCAACACGGTTCCTCATCCGGTGGTGACAGAAGATTGGCTTAAGAAATTGAAACCAGAGGCAGTTTTGATTGAATTGGCTTCTCCACCCGGGGGTATTGACTACGGTCTGGCTGAAGCATTGGGACTCAAAATGCTCAAGGCCATGGGCCTCCCCGGTAAGGCGGCACCGGTAACTGCCGGCAACATCTTGGGTCGAGTTTATCCCAAATTGCTGTTGGAGCAATGGAAGCAGGGAGAAAACGAGGAGGGAGCCCAATGAGGTTGGCGGATTTGAAGATTGGATTAGCGGTTACCGGATCTCATTGTACTTTAGAAGCCGTATTTAAAGAAGTGGAAAAACTGGTGCAGGAAGGGGCCACTGTCTATCCCATCGTCAGTGAGAATGTGGCAGCGACTGATACCAGGTTTGGCCGGTCTGCTGATTGGCTCCGTGAGTTAAAAAGGATAACGGGACAGGAGATTATTCAGTCTATTACTGATGCAGAACCAATCGGTCCACAAAGCTGGCTGGATATTATTCTGGTAGCGCCGTGTACGGGAAACACCCTTGCTAAATTGGCCAACGGAATTACCGACGGACCTGTACTTATGGCTGTAAAAGCCCATTTACGAAATCAAAAGCCCGTGGTGATCGCCATCTCCACTAATGACGGTTTGGGTATGAATGCAAAAAATCTGGGACTGCTGTTGAATGTCAAGAACATTTATTTTGTTCCTTTCGGTCAAGATGCCCCAATGATGAAACAGCAGTCATTGGTAGCTCACATGGACCGGATCAAGGATACCCTGCTCCGGGCCATGGAAGGGAAACAGCTTCAACCGTTATTGGTAGAACATAAGTGACGGAGGGCAAGCCTTAGCGGGTTAGGACAGGAGGTTTAAATGATGAAACAGTATAACGTGGCATTGGTAGGCACCGGAGCGGTGGGTTCCACCATTTTGGAAGTGCTGGAGGAAAGAAACTTCCCGGTAAAATCCTTGAAGTTATTGGCCACCAGTCGCTCTGCGGGAAATAAAGTCAAGTTTAAGGGACAGGATTATGAAATCGAGGAAACAACTCCCCAAGCCTTCGCCGGGGTAGATGTAGCTTTTTTTGCAGGGGGGGCTGCCAGCAAGCTTTTTGCTAAAGATGCAGTAAAACAGGGAGCAGTGGTCATTGATAACAGCAGCGCCTTTCGCCTGGATCCGGAAGTACCTCTAGTGGTTCCCGAGGTCAACCCCGAAGATGTGAAAACTCATCAGGGCATTATTGCTAACCCCAATTGCTCTACCATTCAGATGGTAGTAGCTCTTAAACCTATTTATGATGCTGTAGGTATTGAGCGGGTGATTGTGTCCACTTACCAAGCCGTGTCGGGAGCCGGTCAGGAAGCCATGGATGAGTTGCTGCAGCAAAACAGGGATTTGGCCGAAAACAAAGAGGTAACCCCTAAGGCTTTTCCTTATCAAATTGCTTATAACTTGATTCCCCATATAGATATTTTCATGGAGAATGGTTATACCAAAGAGGAAATGAAAATGGTCAATGAAACGAAAAAGATGTTTCATGATGAAGGACTTGCCATATCCGCTACCACTGTCCGGGTACCTATTCTCCGGAGCCATTCTGAGGCTATTACCATTGAAACAAAGAGGAAACTGTCTGCTGAAGAAGCAAGGCAGATCCTGGGCAACGCACCGGGCATTGTGGTGGTGGATGATCCGGCGGAATTAAAATATCCCATGCCTTTATTTGTCTCCCATAAGGATGAAGTTTTTGTGGGGCGGATCCGGGAAGATCTTGCCTTTGCCAATGGGATTAGCATGTTTGTAGTGGCGGATCAGCTGCGGAAAGGCGCTGCAACTAACGCAGTGCAAATTGGGGAATTGTTAGTGGATTACGGTCTATTGTAAAGGCTATTGGTTAAGAACCCAAAGAATTTTTCAGGACCAGGAGGGGTGACAGAAGGATGTTAAGAGACTTCGGGCAAGTGCTGACGGCAATGGTCACACCGTTTGATGCCGGCGGCAAAGTTGATTTCGGCGCTGCCCGTGAACTGGCTCAAATGTTGATTGATTCCGGCAATGACGGTCTGGTGGTGGCAGGAACTACCGGGGAAGGACCGGTGATACCGGCGGAAGAAAAGGTAAAGTTGTTTGCTGCGGTCAAGGAAGCGGTGGGCGATAAAGGAACGGTCCTGGCCAATACAGGTAATTATAATACCGCTGAAAGTGTAGCCTTGTCTAAAGAAGCGGAAGCCATCGGTATGGACGGTGTGATGCTGGTGGTGCCCTATTACAATAAACCCAGCCAGGAAGGGCTCTATCAGCATTTTAAAACGATAGCTCAAGCTATTAAATTGCCGGTGTTGTTGTACAATGTGCCTTCAAGAACTGTCCGTAATCTGGAAGCCGCTACCGTGAAAAGGTTGGCGGAAGTGGAAAATATCGTTGCCATCAAAGAAGCCAGCGGGGATTTGGATCAGGCTACCGAGCTCTGCAGCATCGCTCCAGGGGATTTCCATATCTACAGCGGCGACGATTCTTTAACGCTGCCCCTGCTGTCGGTAGGAGGCCATGGAGTAGTCAGTGTAGCCGGCCATTTAGTAGGCAAAAGAATAAAAGAAATGGTTGTGGCCTATGGTGAAGGAAATGTAGATAAAGCAAGAAAGATTCACCGGGAATTATATCCCTTGTTCAAAATCCTGTTTTTGACTACCAACCCTGTTCCCGTTAAAACGGCCCTGAAATTAATAGGCTATCCGGTGGGAGATGTAAAGCTGCCCTTGGTACCCTTAAACAGCAGCGAACTGGGACGCCTGAAAGGTGTATTGCGTGATTATGATTTGCTTAAGTAAAGAAGAAAGGCCCGGCTGTGGCAGTCGGGCTTTTTTGTTTTCCTTAGCCATAAGATCGGAATGAACGGTAAAGGCTGTGGTAACACTATAGACAACAAAAATAAAGTCGCAAATTGACAGAATGTAATCCGTGGTCGAACTTGAGAATGTTTGCAATCTCTAGTATAATGCTATTAAGAGGTCTGGTACGGAGTCTACAATTCCTATAGCTTTGTGCAAGCGCACGGGAAGCGCTTTGTTTTTTTGTTGCCCATCAAAGAGAACGGATCGGACAGATTGACAGGGCTTTCGCCTAAAGGCAGAAGCCAAATTTTCTTTTTGGTACGGATATTGTTCAATGATCATTTTTAAACAAACAAAAATCTGGAGGTGGATTTATGGCAGATGCTGAACAAAAGATAAGCATTATTCCCCTGGGCGGCCTGGGGGAAATTGGCAAGAATATGACTATTATCAGGTATAATAATTCCATGATCATGATTGATTGTGGTTTGAGCTTCCCGGAAGATGAAATGTTGGGTATAGATATGGTAATCCCCGATATTACCTATGTCCTGGAAAACAGGAAAATGTTAAAAGGAATTGTCTTAACCCACGGGCATGAAGATCATATCGGGGCCTTACCTTATGTATTGCGGGAATTGAATGTGCCTGTCTATGGTACAAGATTGACTCTGGCGTTGTTGCAGGGAAAATTGAAAGAGTATAACCTGGCAGGTACCGTAAAATTACATCAGGTGAAGCCCAGGGATAATATCCGCATCGGACCCTTTCATGTAGAGATTATCAAAGTGAGTCACAGTATTCCGGATTCCGTGGCCTTGGCGATCCATTCTCCCATCGGCACCATTGTCCATACTGGGGACTTTAAATTCGATCAAACCCCGGTGGATGGGGAAGTCACTGATTTTGCCAAGTTGGCTCAGTTAGGTGAAAAGGGCGTGTTGGTGCTGTTAAGTGACAGCACCAATGTGGAAAAGCCCGGATATACCCTATCGGAAAAAAGTGTGGGCAGCTCTTTGATGGAAATATTTCATCAGACACAAGAAAGAATCATTGTGGCCAGTTTCGCTTCCAATGTGCATCGTTTGCAGCAAATTATCTCGGCAGCTCACCAATATGGCCGGAAAGTGGCCGTTGCCGGACGTAGCATGGTTAATGTGATCAATATTGCTTACGAAAACGGTTACTTGGACATACCGAAAGGGACTTTGATTGATTTAGATGAGGTTGCCGGCCTGCCTAAGGAAAAGACTGTAATTATCACTACAGGCAGTCAGGGAGAGCCTATGTCAGCTTTGAGCAGGATGGCCATGTCCGATCATCGTAGGCTGGAAATCATGAGCGGGGATACGGTAGTCATTTCAGCTACCCCGATTCCGGGTAATGAAAAAATGGTGGCCCGAACAGTGGATAACTTGTTCAAACAGGGTGCAGACGTGATTCATGAAAAAGTGTCCGGCATTCATGTTTCAGGGCACGCCAGCCAAGAAGAACTGAAAATGATGATTAATCTGGTGAAACCCAAATACTTTATTCCTGTTCACGGTGAGTACCGGATGTTGGTCAAGCATGCCCGATTGGCCAGGGAACTGGGTATTCCGGAGGAAAACATTTTTATTGCTGAAAATGGACATGTATTGGAATTTACCCCTGATAAAGGGCAGTTGGCCGGTAAAGTTACTGCCGGCCAAATACTGGTAGACGGTCTGGGTGTTGGCGATGTGGGTAATATCGTCCTCCGGGATCGCAAACAGCTTTCCCAGGATGGCATTCTCATCGTAGTAGTGACCTTAAGCAAGGATAACAGGACGGTAGTAGCAGGGCCTGACATAGTATCCCGGGGCTTTGTCTATGTACGGGAGTCAGAGGAATTGTTGGAAGAGGCCAAAGAAAAGGTAAAAGGGGCCTTGGAAAAGTGCCAGGAGAAAAGGATTACCGAGTGGTCTGCCATCAAGTCCAATGTGCGGGATACGTTAGGCAAATTTTTGTACGAACGAACCAAGAGACGTCCCATGATACTGCCTATCATTATGGAAGTGTAAAAGACCTGGAGCCTCCAGGTCTTTTTTGTAATTATTTTATCAGGCTTGTAAATACTAAAGTTGATACACGAAATTAGGCTCTGGAGGAGTGTTATTGTGGACAATCCAAAAAACGTTAGGTCCGAAACGGGGCAGTCTTCGGAGGAACAGTTCAATAAACCCGGCAACAGGCCCTTAGAAAATCTTAAAGAAGTAGGACAACTAGAATTGCCCAAGGAAAAGTCAGCCATTCACACTTTAACCATCGTGGGTCAAATTGAAGGCCATGTGGTGATGCCCCCGCAGAATAAAACTACCAAATACGAGCATTTATTGCCTCAGTTAGTCGCTTTGGAGCAGGATGAGGATGTAAAAGGGGTACTTATTATCATCAATACGGTGGGAGGCGATGTAGAGGCAGGATTGGCCATTGCCGAAATGATCGTCAGCATGTCGAAACCCACCGTCTCCATTGTCTTGGGGGGAGGGCACAGTATCGGTGTTCCCATTGCGGTCGCAGCCGACTATTCTTTTATTGCCGAAACCGCCACCATGACTATTCACCCCATCAGATTGACAGGACTGGTAATAGGGGTCCCCCAAACTTACGAATATCTGGATAAAATGCAAGAAAGAGTAATCAGCTTTGTAGCCAAACACTCAAGAATTAGTGCAGAGGACTTCAAGGAACTGATGCTGCAAACCGGTGAATTGGCAATGGATATCGGTACAGTCCTGGTCGGAAAAAAGGCAGTGGAAGTTAAGCTGATTGACGAGGTGGGAGGATTGTCCCAGGCACTGGCAAAACTCCGGGAGTTAATCAGGATGAAAGAAGCTCAAGGAAGTGGAATCACATGTTAGTTTATTCCGTTATGCCCCCCCAATGGACCCTGGAAGGTTTTGGGGCTGATTACAAAAGACTGCAGAAGACCATTGACGGAGTTCAGGTGGAACTGGAGCCGGCGGGGGAAGATGTCCTGCGCATTACCAGGGTGATTAGCACTAATCCCCGGGACTTTCTGAACCCTAATTTGCAGCCTGGCAGGCTGGTTATAAACACCCTCAATTAGGAAAAGGGTGTTTTTTTTATCTGAACTTGGTTGAGCTTGTCTTCTTATGCTATAATATATTGGGTATTTATTGGCTTAAAGAATATAGATAGCCGAGGAGAGATTGTAATTGCTGGAAATGTTTTTGACTCTATTTGGCGGTTTAGCCCTGTTTTTGTACGGAATGCAAGCCATGGCTGACGGACTGCAAAAAGCCGCCGGCGATCGGATGCGTCGCATTCTGGAAGTATTGACCGGTATTCCTTTGATTGGCGTAGTAGTTGGTGCATTTGTGACAGCAATCATCCAGAGCAGCAGTGCCACAACAGTAATGGTAGTAGGATTTGTCAATGCCGGCCTGATGACTTTGAAACAAGCCGTTGGGGTAATCATGGGGGCCAATATCGGTACTACGATTACCGCCCAGATTATCGCTTTTAAAATTACTCAATTCATCTTTCCCCTGATTGCCCTCGGGTTTGGCATAAATTTTCTGGGCAAGAGCAGAGCAACTAAGTACCTGGGCCAGGTATTGTTAGGTTTTGGTATTTTGTTTCTGGGCATGGATACGATGTCTCAGGCGATGAGGCCCCTGAGCGAGAATCAGACATTTATCGCCATGATGCAGGACTTTGGCCATCGTCCCCTACTGGGTCTGTTGGTTGGCTTGGGAGCAACCGCCATCCTTCAATCCAGCAGTGCCACGACCGGTATTATGATCGCTTTGGCCAGTGCCAATTTGCTCAGCATTGAAGCTGCCTTGCCCATGTTATTGGGTACCAATATCGGTACTTGTATTACCGCCGTTCTGGCCAGCATCGGCACGTCCCTTACGGCCAAGCGGGCGGCACTGGCCCATGTATTGTTTAATGTGATCGGAAGCGTCATTTTTTTATTGTTTTTGGAACAGTTTCGCTTGGCGGTGGATCTCTTACCGGGGGATATGGCCAGGCAAATAGCCAATGCTCACACCTTGTTTAATGTGGCGAACACTTTATTGTTCCTGCCTCTAATCAATTTATTTGTGAGTTTTGTCATCAAGCTGGCCCCCGGCAAAGAAGAGATCATTATCAAAGGACCGGTATATCTTGATGAAAGAATGTTAGGTACTCCGGCTATCGCCCTATCTTTGGCAACGAAAGAATTGGTGCGGATGGCTAATTTGGCTCACCAGATGGTGGTGGAGGCGATGGAGGCCTTCCTCCAGAAAGATGAAAGAAAGGTTGAATGGGTTTATGAACACGAAGACTTGGTGGATGAGTTGGCAGATCAGATTACCGCTTACCTGGCCAAGCTATCTCAAGGGGAAATGAACCCGGTTCTGTCAAAAAAGCATACGGGGCTCTTGCACAGTGTGACGGATATTGAAAGAATTGGGGATCATGCTGAAAACATTGCGGAGATGGCATTGGCCAGGATTCAGGAAAACCTCCCTTTCAGTGATCTGGCCCTGGAGGAAATCAATGCCTTAAGCTCCCTGGTAAGGGAAACTTACCTGCAGGCCATCAATTGTTTGCAGCATGACAGTGTTGAAGAAGCAAAAAAGACCTTAGCTTTGGAAAAAAGAATCGACACCCTGGAGAAAGAACTCAGGCGAAATCATATCAGTCGTCTGAATACCGGAAAGTGTTTTCCGGGATCAGGTGTTGTTTACCTGGACATTGTGAGCAATCTTGAACGGATTGGAGACCACTCCAATAATATTGGGCAAATCATCCTGGGTGAGCATTAAGGGTTAAGGAACAATGGAAAAGTGGATAGAGGTACTAGGAATTTGTTTCCTAACGTAGAATTACGTTAGAGAGGTGATTCCGGTGGGTCGAAAGGGGAAGAAAGACCCCAATTATCTAAAACGGCAGATTAGCGGAGTGGTAACGCTGGCTGTAGCTGTCTTCTGTTTAGCCAGCTTTTATGTTGAGTCACAGGCCGGTGCGGCGCATGCTCTGGGCCCGGCCGGACATCTGCTTTCATTGGTTTTCAGCACTTTGGTGGGAGATGGGAAGTTTTTATTGGGAGCCCTGGGAATATTCTGGGGCATTAGGTTGATCAGGTGTAAGACGGTGCCTTTTATCAACACCAGAAACGGGGGCAGTATTGTCCTGTTTCTGGTGGTAATCTCTTTCTGGCACATCAAGTATACTGCCGCTTTAGGCTATTGGGAAGCCATCGTCAGCGGAAGCAAAGGGCTTGGGGGAGGGACCATTGGCTCCCTGTTGTCTGTGGCATTGTATGCGGTATTTGGTCCTATGGGGATTTATATTGTTTTGGGTGCTTTGGGGATCATCGGTGTTTTGATGATGGTTGATGACTCCCCGCGGTCAATCCTGAAGTCTTTTTGGACAAAGGTAATTAACATATATATATACTTTAGAAATAAATTAGTGGATTTTCTTTTTACAACAGTAGAGGGCGATGATGAATCCCAGGTAAAAGCCAAAGGTAAAGCTAAGAAAAAGAGGGAAGATTTAATTATCATCGATCATGGGGAAGCAAAACAAAATCAGGAAAAGGGTGGCGTAAACGAATTAGCGGTTTTGGTCACAGCCGAGGATGTCTCCGGGGATAAGGGGCCGGAGCAAATCCTGGCGGAAATTCCTGTTCCGAGCCAGGAAAAGTCGATGCCTCCGGAAGCGGGTTTTACCCTGCCTCCGTTGACTTTATTGAAACCGTCGCTAAAATTGCGTAATCCCCGGATTAATAAGGATATTACCGATAATGTAAAAACTTTAGAAGAAACATTGGAGAGTTTCGGGGTTAAGGGGAAAGTTACCCAAGTCAGTTGTGGACCTACCATAACCCGTTATGAGTTGCAACCGGCCCCCGGAATTAAAGTCAGCAAAATTGTTAACCTGGCCGATGATATTGCGTTAAGCCTGGCTGCCCCTCAAGTGCGGATTGAGGCGCCGATTCCCGGGAAAGCAGCGGTGGGAATCGAGGTACCCAATAAGGAAATAGCCATTGTCCATTTCCGGGAAGTACTGGAAACGGAGGAATTTTTGCAGTCTAAATCTATTTTAACCGTAGCTTTCGGAAAAGATATTGCCGGGAAACCGGTAGTGGCTGATTTGGCCAAAATGCCTCATTTATTAATCGCCGGTGCTACCGGTTCCGGAAAAAGTGTCTGTATGAACGCCCTTATCTGCAGTCTCCTGTTTAAAGCCAGGCCTGATCAATTGAAAATTCTAATGATTGACCCTAAAATGGTGGAATTGAATAATTATAACGGGATCCCCCATTTGGTCGCTCCCGTGGTTACCGATCCGAAGAAAGCTGCCGGTGCCCTCCGTTGGGCGGTCAGTGAAATGGAGAAAAGATATGAATTGTTCGCCACGGCAGGGGTGAGGGATATTACCCGGTACAATGAGTTGCGGGAAAGCAGCCCCGAGGGGGGAGAGCCGCCTCTTCCTTTTATTGTTGTATTGGTGGATGAGTTGGCGGATTTAATGATGGTTGCACCTGCCGATGTGGAAGACGCCATCTGTCGTTTAGCCCAGATGGCGAGAGCGGCAGGCATTCACTTGGTAGTGGCTACCCAGCGACCTTCCGTGGATGTGATCACCGGTTTGATTAAGGCCAATATACCCTCTAGAGTGGCTTTCGCAGTTTCTTCCCAGATCGATTCCCGCACTATTTTGGATATGGGTGGTGCTGAAAAGCTCTTAGGACGAGGGGATATGCTTTTGTATCCGGTAGGTTACAGCAAACCGATCCGGGTTCAGGGTGTGTTTGTAGCGGACAAGGAAGTAGAAGCCATTGTCAGTTATCTGAAAAAGCAAGCTGAACCCCAGTACCGGGAAGAAGTTGTTAATCTGCCTGAGGATGGAGGGGCGGAGATAGAAATTGACGACGATCTGTTGCCTGATGCCGCCAGGATTGTGATTGAAAGCGGGCAGGCCTCCATTTCTATGCTGCAGAGGCGTTTGAGGGTAGGTTACAACAGGGCGGCCCGGTTAATGGACTTATTGGAAGCCAAGGGCGTCGTTGGTGGATTTGAAGGAAGCAAACCTAGGGCAGTCTTAATCGGTTGGGATGAATATAATCGACTTTTTGGGTCATAAAGCCGTTGCTGGATTGGGCCGGTCCATTGTAGGATAAACTAATGATGATACGGTAATGGCTGACTACTCAACGCAAGGTAGTTGAACAGAGATGCATAGAGAAATTGAGATAGAAGAGGCACTTGACCTTTCCAACCCTTGTTTTGTTGATGTGAGATCGCCGCAGGAATATGAATTGGATACGATTCCCGGGGCTGTGAATGTACCTCTTTTAGATAATGAAGAAAGGCACCGGGTTGGTTTGGTATATGCGGAAAAAGGCCCCGCAGAGGCCCGTAAATTGGGGTTGTCCTTAGTTGCCCCGAAGTTGCCCATATTGCTTGAACAATTGGAGGATGCTAAAGGGGAACAATTGGTGCTCTTTTGTTGGAGAGGAGGGGACAGGAGCAAAGCCGTAGCAAGTATACTGGACATTATGCATATTCCTTGTTTTCGTCTGAAAGGTGGATACAAGGCATATCGTCAATACATAAACAAGATGCTTCACCAAAGTGAATTGCCTCAACAATTTGTAGTGCTTTATGGTCTTACCGGTACAGGAAAGACTGAAATCATCCGGGAATTGGGACAAAGGGGTTATCCCATTTTGGATCTGGAAGCGCTGGCCCAACACCGGGGTTCGGTTTTCGGTGCCGTAGGCCTTCCTCAACAACCAAGTCAGAAAAAGTTTGAAAGCTTGATCTGGAGCCGGATTAAGCATTGTAAAAACAGTAGGTTACTGATTGTTGAAGGGGAGAGCAAAAAAATAGGTAAGCTATACCTGCCCGATTCCCTATATAATGGAATGCAGGCAGGCTTTAAAATATTAGTGACGGACTCTATCAGCCAGCGCGTACGGAGGCTGATTAAAGATTATGTTGACAGTGGTGAGACCAATCTCAGCCAGGTGAAAACATCTTTAGATTACCTGACCAGGAGGTTAGGGAAACAAAAAGTAGATTATTTGCAGCACTTATTGTCGGTTAAGGATTTGGAGCAGTTTACCGCCATACTGCTTGAAGATTACTATGATGTACTTTACGGGAAAAGCATTGAAGGGCCTGGACAATACGACTTGATTGTGGATGCGGGTAATTTCCAGTCGGCTGTTGAGAAAATAGAGGAGTTTATTCAACACTTGATCTGAAAGTGAGGGTACCGGAGATGATCGGAATCGGTGAACTGCTAAGGCAGGCCAGGGAGGAACAGCAGCTGTCATTAGCAGATGTGGAAAGGGAAACTAAAATCCGAAGCAGGTACTTGGAGGCACTGGAAGCAGAACAATTTGATATTTTGCCGGGAACGGTTTATTTGTTTGGGTTTGTCCGTAGTTATGCTTCTTTTTTGGGTTTGGATGCAGAGGAACTGGTATCCCTGCTCAAAAAACAATACCAATCGGATCAAGAACTGCAGGTGGAAGCAACACCTTTGCGAAGCTCTGTCTATGTTCCCAAAACCCGGCGTACAGGGCGGATCCTGAAGTTGCTGGCTGTTGTCCTGGCGGTCTTTTTGGTAGCTGCCTATTCATACCAGTATTATTTAGGCAAAGTGTCCACGGAACAGCCAATCGCTCCTGTTCAGGGTCCGGAGGAGAGTCCCACGGAGCCTTTTACTCCTGAGATCGAGGAAGAGACAGATCCTGCGGCAGTAACAGCAGGAATAGAATTGGTGGTTTCAGTGGTGGACCGGCCGGGAGCCCGTTGCTGGGTAGAAATTAGAAGTGACGGAGTTGTGGATTATAGCGGTACCCTGGAGGCAGGGGACAGCAGGGTCGTCACTGCCGATGAAAAAGTTTGGCTGAAAATCGGTAATGCCGGAGTGCTGTCGATTGTGTATAATGGAGAGGACTTAGGCAGTTTGGGAGCGGAAGGAGAGGTTGTGACTCTGGAATTTTCTCTCCCACTCAAGCCTGAAGGAACATCCAGTCCGTAAAGGTGGTTACAACTTGTTAAATAAAGTAGCGTCAATTACCCTTGGTTGTGCTAAGAACCAAGTTGATACTGAGTTTATGCTGGGAACCCTGTTAGACACCGATTATTCCATAGTTACCGATCCCCGCTTGGCGGATGCAGTGGTAATTAATACCTGTTGTTTTATTGATGCGGCAAAAGAAGAAACCGTTAATACTATTTTAGGGATGGTCAAGCTCAAAGAGGCCCGCCCGCAATTGAAGATCATTGTGGTGGGGTGTGCTGCTCAAAGGTATGGGAAGGAGTTGCTGCAGGAAATTCCTGAAATCGATGCTGTGCTGGGTACCGGTCAGTTAGACCGGCTGAAAGAAGTACTGGATCAATTGCAAGGGAAAGAGCTTACACCCCCTGTGGTAATCAGCAAAACACCAGTTGCTCCCCAACCTGTTTCCCCCAGGTGGGGAGCGGTAGGGCCCAGTGCCTATCTCAAAATTGCTGACGGATGCGATAATCATTGCACTTATTGTGTAATTCCGCAAATAAAAGGTCATTACCGGAGCCGGGAACTCCCCAGTCTGGTTGCGGAAGCAAGGCAACTGGTCAGGCAAGGAGTTAAGGAACTATCGTTGGTAGCCCAGGATGTGACGGCTTATGGGTTGGATCTGTACGGGGAGTTGCGACTGCCGGAATTATTGAGGGCACTGGTCCAAATCGAAGGACTTCATTGGGTACGCTTGTTATATTGTTATCCAACCTACATCACCTACGAATTGCTGGCAGTGATCAGGCAAGAACCTAAAATCTGTCGTTACTTGGATCTTCCCTTGCAGCATGCAGCGGCAGAGGTACTGAAAAAAATGGGGCGTAAAGGAGATCGCCGGTTTTTGGAAAGCCTGTTGACTAAAATCCGTAGTGCGGTTCCGGGTATTGCCCTTAGAACCACCTTTATTGTCGGTTTCCCCGGGGAGACGGAGGAACAGTTTCAAGAGCTTTTGGATTTTATGAAAGAGCAGCGCTTCCAGTGGGCCGGTGTTTTCACTTATTCTCAGGAACCGGATACCCCTGCCGGCAAAATGGCTAATCAGATTGCCGAAAGGGTCAAAGAAGAACGTTTTCACCGGGCCATGTTACTGCAGCGGGAAATTACCTTAGAATTGAATGGGCAGTGGATTGGTAAGCAGGTGCCGGTCATGGTGGAAAGTTTTTCACAGGAGGAAGGTCGCTATGTAGGGCGGACGCAGTTTCAGGCTCCTGAAGTAGATGGAGTAGTCTTTTTCCACAGTGCCAAGAGACATCAACCAGGGGATGTAGTAGAAGTTATCATTAGAGCGGTAGATGAGTATGATCTGGTTGGGGAGATGTCGACGTGAATCTCGCAAATCGGTTGACACTGGTAAGGATTCTCTTGGTTCCGATCTTTATGGTATTCGTGCTCACCAGAATCCCAGGTGGGCGTTATGTGGCGGCAGCGGTATTTATTTTGGCGGCCAGTACTGATGGTCTGGATGGGTACATTGCCCGTCGAAACAAGCAGGTAACTAAATTCGGTAAATTTATCGATCCTTTGGCGGACAAATTACTAATTACCGCGTCGCTGATCTCCTTAGTGGAGTTGAAACTGGTACCCGCCTGGATTGCTATTCTGATTATCAGCCGTGAGTTCGCCGTTACGGGTTTGAGAACCCTTGCCGCCGGTGAAAAGGTGATTATTGCTGCCAGTAATTTAGGTAAGTTGAAGACCATCACCCAAGTGGTCGCTATTTCTACTCTGTTATTAGCGGAGTTGCCTATTCCTCACCTGGAACTGTTGGGAGAAATATTCCTTTATATAGCAGTGGTGATTACGGTGTGGTCCGGTATAGATTATTTCTTAAAAGCCCGAAAGGTATTGGAAAAAGTCCACAGAAACTGATTATTTGCGAAAAGCCGCTCCGGCGGCTTTTATGATTCCAACGGTTTCATAAAGAGATATTATGTCAACTATGATATAATTTTGGATAGCTGAAAGTAGGTGATTATATGCAGATTCCCAGGTATAATCTTCCGGTGATCATCCTGACTTTCGTCTTAACTTTAGGCATTTTGCTGGGAGGTCGCTGGGCTTACCAGGAATTCGGTGTCATAGGACCCTTACAGAAAAAACTGGCAGAGGTACCCTCCGTCAAGGAGGCAACGGTGGTTCCGAAAGAGACGGACACCGTAATTCAAATAGAATTGGGTCAAGTGGAAAGCCTTCAAACTTCCTACAGGGAAATTACGAAGCTGCTGCCAAAACAGGAAGGGTTTTCCTTGGAAATTAGAGATCAGCGGAACCCGTATCTGTTCCGGTTATGGAGGGAAAACAGGCTTGTTCTGGAAGAGGCCGCTGTTCTAGGGAACTTGACGGAAATGCAGGCGCTGTTGGAGCATAACCTAGGTCAATCCCAACTGGACAGCTGGTTATTGGAGGCGGATCGGGAAAACCTATACCTCCAGTTCCATGCTGGTGACCATTATTTGTATGAAATAATCCCCCGGTACCACCCGAACATAAATGAACCGTAAAATAAAAAAGGCCATAGATCAGAAGGAGGTGAAGCCAATGCCTCATGAATATCCAATCGGTGTTGCCCTGGCAATTTGCTTCTTTTTATTGATCAGCGGTTTCAATGTCTTACCCCTGCTGGCTTTAGCTGTGCTTGCAGGTGTTTTATACATGGGACTGTTGCGGAAGGGTTTAATTAAAAACTCTTTTTTTGCTGAAGTTCCTTCAGGAGGACAAGTCTCTTTTACTGATGTGGGCGGTCAGGCAACGGCGAAAAATGAGCTGATGGAAGCAATGGAGTTTATTAAAGACAGGGAAGCTATTGGCCGGTTGGGCATTCGTCCCTTAAAAGGGATCCTGCTGACCGGTCCCCCGGGAACCGGCAAAACTCTCCTGGCCAAGGCTGCAGCTACCTATACGGATTCCCTTTTCTTTGCCACATCCGGTTCCGAATTCGTGGAAATGTATGCCGGAGTTGGCGCCCAGCGGGTGAGAAGTCTTTTCCGGCAAGCAAGGGAAAAGGCCAAGCAAAAAAATAAGCCTAGGGCGATTATTTTCATTGATGAAATTGAAGTACTGGGAGTCAAGAGGGGCGCTCATGCCAGCCACATGGAGTATGATCAGACCCTCAATCAACTGCTGGTTGAAATGGACGGCTTACAGTCCGATGACGATTGCCGGTTGTTGGTGATCGCAGCTACCAACAGGGTGGATATGATCGATCCTGCTTTATTGCGTCCGGGTCGCTTTGATCGGATTGTCCAGGTGGAATTGCCCGATAAAGAAGGACGTCTTCAGATCCTGGAGCTTCATACCAGAAACAAACCTTTAGCTGCTGATGTTCGATTGGAGGAGATTGCTAAAGACACTTTCGGTTTTTCCGGAGCTCATCTGGAGAGTCTTGCCAATGAAGCAGCGATTATGGCTTTTCGCCAGGGTGAAAAGGCCATCAGCCAGAAGCATTTCAAAGAGGCAATTGATAAAGTGATGTTGGGGGAAAAAGTGGAGCGAAAACCAAGCGAACAAGAGCTCCAAAGAATAGCCATCCATGAAACAGGCCATGCCTTGGTCAGTGAATTGGAGCGGCCCGGCTCAGTGGCTCATTTGACCATTGTTCCCCGGGGACAAGCCATGGGGTATATGCGGCAATCTCCTGAGCATGACAGTTATATGCAGACAAAAACCCAGTTGGAGAGCCAGATCAGGATTGCCATTGCCGGAGCAGTGGCCGAAGAATTACTGTTGCAGGAAAGAAGCACCGGAGCTGCCAATGATATTCAAGAAGCCGTTAAATTGGCCAAGCGCTTGATTGTGTGTGGTTTATCGGAATTGGGTATTGTGGACGGGGAACAATCGGGCGAATTAATCGGCAGCACTGTAAGAAGCATCATTGCCGAACAGGAACAAAAGGTGGAACAAATACTAAGTAACTACCGGCTATTGTTACAGCAATTGGCCTCATTGCTGCGACATAAGGAAACCTTATCCGGTGAAGAATTACGGGCTTATCTGCACCGGTTCAGAACCATTGCTTGAAGGCGGAATAAAATCATTACGGAATAGGAGAAGACCATGGAGTTGAGGCAAAGGATTGGGGAGACTTTCGTAGTAATTGTAGCCGCATTGGTTCTGGTGGGACTGTTTAACGCCACCCAGTTTACCATTGATGCTTTCCAATTCGAAGTGAAGCTTGAATTATCGAACCGGGGTTTGACGGAAATTGTCATCCCTCCTCTTGGTTCCATCAGCGTTTCCACCCACAAGACCCCGATCAGGATTCAGTTCACTTTGGAAAGCATTAACCTGGAGCTATTGAGCGGTATTCTGGAAACTGGGAAAGGACAACAGGAGCTCTTGGCCATGTTTCAATCCACAGGAGCTGAACTGCTGCGGAACTACGTGATCAAGCTGCTGCTGCTTGCTTTTTTGGGAGGCATGGCAGGAACTCTGTTGTTGGGTTTCACCGGTGTTTGGGCCTGCTTCAGAGCAGGCCTGATAGGTTTAAGTATGATGGTTCTGCTGTTGGTGGGCACCTACAGTACCTATCAAGTAGACCGGTTCAACTCTCCCCAGTTTAACGGTGCTTTACAGGCGGCTCCCTGGGTAATCAGTTTCGCCGAGGAAGCCCTGACCAGGGTCGAGGATTTAGGCAATCAAATACAGGTAATCTCCGGTAATTATGATTACCTGTTTGAACAGATAGAAGCCTTGGAACCTCTCGGAAGTGTATCAGGCGACGTGAGAATTTTGCATGTCTCTGACATCCATAATAACCCGGTGGCCCTGGAACTGATTAGCCGGACTGTGGAAAATTTTGATGTCAATTATGTAATTGATACCGGCGATTTATCCGATTACGGTACCGCTCTGGAGGGCTTGTTGACCGGCGGACTGGCTGAATTGCCGGTTCCCTATCTCTTTGTTCCGGGAAATCATGATTCTCCGGCTACAGTTGAAACACTGCAAAAACAT
>JAAZDD010000142.1 GCA_012512955.1 Clostridia bacterium | reverse complement strand
GTATGCAAAAGCCTGACGCTGTCGTACGAGGGTTTTCTTGGCCAGGTAAGCGGAATAATTGCCCCGGTATACTTTTACTTTGCCGGCTTCCAGTTCCCAGATCTTGTTGCACAAGTTGTCCAGGAGTTCCCGGTCGTGGGAAACCAGCAGCAATGCTCCCCGGTACTCCTGCAATTCTGCTTCCAACAGCTTGATCCCGTCCATGTCCAGGTTGGCGGTTGGCTCGTCCGCCAGCAAAAGACTGGTCTCTTGACTTAAAGCGGCAGCAATTTTAAACTTGGTCTTCTCCCCACCGCTTAAGGAATCCCGGTATGTTTCCGGCAGTGCAAAGTTCTGGGCCAGGGTCTCCTCGATGGCCCGCCTGCTTAGTCCTTCTTCCTCCAATTGCTCAATATAAGCCAGGGAACCGTAGCATTTAACCCACCCTTCCTCACCGGCCGTTTTGCCGGCCAGGATATTTAAGAGAGTCGTCTTCCCTGAGCCGTTTAACCCCACGATGCCAATTCTGTCGTTGTCATAAACCTTTAGTTCTTCTATGGTTAAAATCAAACGGTCACCGTAATACTTGACCAGATTCCGCACTTCCAACAGCAACAAAAAAACCCCTCCTTTTGGACAGGAGAGGATTGCACACAAAAACAAGGGTAGGGCCAGCAAAGCCACCCACCGGCTAATCCTCTCCAAAGTCAGTACAATTCATGGAAAAACAACACTGGCTTAGAGCAGTGTTTCATCCATGCAGTTCAGACTTTAAAAAGGATTACTTGCGCATTGGACCGGTACCTTACCCTTTCTCTCTTTGTTTGGTTTGGTTATATTATAAACCACCGGGCTGCCCTGATCAACTCCGCCTGCCGACAGGGGAGCAATCAGGCCGGTCGTTCAGAAAAAACAAGGGCTTGCCCGCCGGGAGTATTTACATATAATAGTAATATGGAAGAACCTTACAAACAACTGAAAGCAATACCAAAAACCCAAGCCATTCCGCTCAATTTCTGCATTTACGGCCCTTTACGAGGGACAACCGGCGAGGAACTATTTTGAAGTTGTTTCGTCTACTGAACTGTTCTCAGCCAGTTTAAGATTAGGAGGTCACTATTGTGAAAAAGAAGATGCTAAGCGGTGCCCTGACGGCGACCCTTTTATTCAGCCTGCCCCTGGGAGCTGTGGCCGCTCCCGAACCGGAAATCCTCATCAACGGGCAGAAACTGGATAGCCCACAAGCCCCGGTCATTCAAAACGGGCGCACGTTGGTTCCCTTTCGGGCCATTGCCCAAGGATTGGGAGCAGCAGTCCATTATGATGCCCCCACCAAGCAGATCACTGCTGCCAAAGGGGATACCATTCTTGTTTTGACCCTAAATGGGCGAACCATGATCGTCAACGGCCAGGAAAAGACTTTGGATGTACCCCCTAGCCTAATCAATAACTATACCATGCTGCCGGCTAGGGCTTTTACCGAAGCCCTGGGCGGGACAGTAGCCTGGGAAAATGGACAGATCATCATCACTACCGTAGAGGAAACCACTGTAGAGGAGACTGTCCAGGAATTAACCGATGCTGCTCTCGGAAAAGTAACCCTGGCTAAGCACTACCTGGATGAGGAACTGAAATACTGGTCCCTCAGTGTCCAAGGTCGGGAAGTGGCCAGAATTGCGGAAGACGGCTCCTACTTCCACGGCAACCTGGAAATCCAGGACCTGACCGGTGACGGGCAGCCGGAACTTCTTTTGTTCAGGCATAACACCGGTTCTTCCGGAGCGGTAGCCCTGAATGTGTACTCCTGGCAGGGTGAAGGATATGCACCCGTCTTTACCGACCGGAACTGGCACCAAGACGGGGAATTTGTGGTCAGCTACCGGGGCGATTATGCGGCAGATTTCTACCATGGGGGCACCGGTTTATATACCCTGATCCCTATCGAACAAAAGGAATATGATGAAAACCTGCTAAAGAACATCTCCACCTGGATCGATCCGGTTATCAAGTATGAGTTCCCGGAGGGCACCGGGGGAGAAGCCAAAGACATCGTTACGGAACAACGAGTGATTGGGGTCGCCCATCCCCATACCCTGGCTACCCTGAAAACCACCTACCGGTTTGCTGACGGGAAATATAAACCGGTAAAGATTACTCTCTTTGATGAAAACAACCGGTTCCTGGCGGAAGGCTACTATGAGTTTACAGGTCTGCCGGCCTTTATGAACGAGCAGTCGGTAGTAATCCTGGCCGCGGAAGCTGTTTCCCGGTCCTGGTATGTCTTAGGCGGCGGCAGGATCGGTGACAGGTGGGAAACATTTGAACGGGACGGGATCCCTTACCGTTACTTGGGTGAGGACCTGTCCACCAAGAAAAAACTAACGAGTTACCTGAGTGTGGTTTTTACGGAAGAAGCGGTGGCAGCCTTTCTCCGGGACTACGGGATCATTGAAAACCAGGGCAGGATGGCCCAGCCGGATGCCGACGGCGGCAGCCTTCTGGAGTGGGACAAAGCTTCCGCCTCCCTTATTGACGAAGGAGACGATTGGAAACGGTACGAATTAAAAGTCCCCTATCCCGTGGGGGATGACGTGGAGTATGAAGTAGTTCAGATAAAAGTCCAGCTCTCTGACCAGGGCTGGTTATTAGACAGCTTGGTTTTCTAAAACTAAAGGTCGGCTATCCGAACCCGGAAGCCGACCTGTTCTTTTAGCTTTTTCTGCTCACGAACCATCCCTTTTCGGTTATGCAGTTCATTTCCCAATGGGGCAGGATTGCATGCACCGGAAACAGAAGTACTGAAAACCGATAAAACCGGCCTGGTATAATTTCCAAAACTCGTCGTCTTTCACCATTCTCTGTTGCTCTTCCGGATGGCTTTCGGCAAAGCGAGACCAAAAACGGATCTGGCTGGCAAGGCCATAGGGCTGGGACACTTTGATGCATTTCAAAACGTCCGTCTTTCCCTCCTCAGCCAAAGCATTGCCGGGACAATTATCGACACAAACATGGCATTGATCGCACAATTCCTCTGTTAAAACCTGGTCACCGGGCAGTTCCAAGTCACACAGTATTGCCGTAAAGACAACCCGGGAACCGAAGCGAGGATGGATCACCAGGTTATGCCGCCCAAACACGCCTAGACCTGCGGCCACCGCTGCATGACGCAGGGATAAGTCCCCCACCGCTCCTTGGGTGTGCCTGCTCATTTCCAAGGGATAAGAGGGTGCCACAGTCATGGCCTTGGCGCCGAATTCCCTTTCCAGGTAGCGGGCGACCCTGTAATTGCAGGACCTGACAAACTCCATCAAATCCAAGCGACCGCTCATGGCTATTTGCATATTTGGGCTTTCACTGTTGGACAATTCCTTATAGGCCAGCACAATGATGGAACGAGCCGTTGGGAAAAGACTGCTGATAGCAGGAGAACGCGGGCTATGGTAATCTTCCACCCGGGCCACCCCTGCATCATCCACACCTATTTCTTTAATGAATTCCATCAGCTTCCTTTTGCGATTTGTCGCTTCTGCCACTTTTAATCCCTCCTTAAATATTTCAAACCAACAATTATTTTGGAGCCTGACAGTTTTTGACCAAGCCGACCAAATCCTTTTCGATGGCCTCTAAATAAGCTTCCTCTTTGGTTAAGCGAAACAGTTGCAGATAACCCTGGTAAATAGCAAAAGCCCGCCGGGCCTCCTGCCAAGCCTGCTCCCGCTCCAACCCGGATCTCTCCAGGACATCCTGAAAAATTTGAGTAATACGTTTCATCCCGTGGGCATAGCTTAAACTCAATTCCGGTTCCAAAAAAGCCATCTCCCCACCCAGTACAGCAAGAGGACAACCTAAATGCTTACCTTGTTGATGCAGTTCCTTCATGTCACTGATTAAACAGGAGATAAAATCATCCCAGGATTTGCCCGCGGCGGTACTGGTGTGCCATCTCTCAATGCGCTTGACATAATATTCAGAAACTTTATCCGCTAGATCTTTTTTGCTGGCAAAATGAAAATAAAAAGAGCCTTTGGGAACCCCTGTCACCTCCAATATTTCCTGGATACCGGTGGCATTATAT
>JAAZDD010000141.1 GCA_012512955.1 Clostridia bacterium | reverse complement strand
TTCACTATTTCGTGATACTGCCATTTCCCGTAGTTTTCTTTAATTACCGGGGGTAAAAAATTCCTAAAATCTGGGGGCCCAATATCGGTTTGACCCATCATTTTTGCCATTGCTGTCACTCCTTTAATATAATAATGTGAAACTACTTGCTTTCCTCAAAGTCTTCAGGCTGCCAGAAGATATAGGGGTTAGCTCTGGGCTGGTAAACCATTTGCGGAACCGGCGGCAGACCTACACCGCGCAGGAATTCGCCCATACCTTTGCGGTAGATAAGTTCTCCAATCCGCTCTCTCATCTTGCCGTGCTCATCCCACCATTCCCAAATACGCTCCAGCAGATCTTTCAACTCCTGGTAAGGAGGCTCCATCTTCATGAAGGGCACGATGACCCAGGAGAGGAATGCGGACTGGACAATGGTCGCCTTACCGCCAATCAGGATGCTGGCTCCTCTTTCTTTACCGATTTTGACCGCCTTGGGCATCTTATTGATACAATGCATACAACGGACACAGTCTTCCGCTTTCAGGTTCAACTCTTGTTTTTCCGCATCATAGGTAATGGCCTTGGTGGGACAGAAATCGGTGACTTCATCCCTGATGTTCAGGCCGGCATTAGCGTACTTTTTGACCTCTTCCTGGTTAATAATCAGGTTGTCTTTCCAGGTTCCGATAATGGACAGGTCGGATCTGGCAATGGAAGCTACACAGTCATTGGGACAGCCGGCAATTTTAATTTTGAACTTATAGGGCCACATGGGCCGGTGAATCTCATCCTGGTAAGTGTTGGTGAGATCATGACAGAGATCCAGGTTGTCAAAGCAGGCAAATTCGCAGCGGGCCGGTCCCACACAGGTGCTGGGAGTTCTCAAGTCAGAACCGGAACCACCCAGATCCCAGCCGTTGGCACTCAATTCATCAAAACAGGGCTGCAATTGTTCTGTCTGGGTCCCCAGCAGGATCAGGTCTCCCGTGGAACCGTGCATGTTGGTAAGACCGCTGCCTCTCTTTTCCCAAATGTCACAGATGGTTCTCAAAGCATCGGTGGTATAGAACCATCCGCTGGGCTGGTTGACCCGGACCGTGTGGAATTCCTTAACCCCGGGGAATTCTTCCGGCAAGTTGGTATAACGGCCGATTACTCCACCGCCATAACCTCTTACCCCACCGATGCCGCCGTGTTTCCAATGTCCTACCTTATCCTCATAGGAGCGCTCCATCAACCCCAATAAGTCTGCGGCAGATTCATTCTTGGCTGCGGCTTTCTTGATCTCGGTCACAAAACTCGGCCACGGCCCTTTTTCCAGTTCATCCATCATCGGCGTCTTACGCATTTCAGACATTGTTCCACCTCCATAATTGTTTAACAAATTACTCCTTTTACTGCGCTACCACTTCATACCAACTGGTCTGCCAGCCATCACCCCTTTTCCACCGGTATGCCTGCTGCCACCATTTTTTCTCTGAATTCATCCTCATACTCCTCGTAAGTATGCACATCCACCGGATAATTCCAGGGATTGACATGTCTTACGGCACGGCTGTTGTTGGCCAAATTCCTGGTAGGGCTCAAAAAGATTCCGCCCATGTGCATCAGCTTGCTGAAAGGGAAATAAGCCATCAGCACGCAAACCAGGAACAAGTGAATGTAAAAGATGGTGCCGATTCCTTCGGGAACTACCGGCCGGAAGGTGGCGAACCCCAGAGCCAGCTCTTTAATTGAAGCAATATCCACTTTCGACACGTATTTCATCAAAATACCTGTGGTGGCGATACCGCCCAGGAGAAAGAGCGGAAAATAATCGGCACTGAGGGAAATATACTTGAGCCGGGCAACCACCACTCTCCTCAGGAAAAGGAAAGTGAGTGCCAGTACAATCAATAAGTCAGTAATATAGAAGGCCTGATAGCCAAACCGGAAGAGGCCGTCTAAACTCTCCAGCCAGCCCACCAGGAAAGGTACCGGTTCCGTAAAGAAACGTAAATGACGGATGAGAATAATCAACAGTGACCAGTGGAGGGCCAGCCCAAAGAGCCACAGCCACTTTTCCCAGCGGTAACTGAGCTTTCCTTCCGGGTGCAGTTCCGTTTTCACATTCCGGAACAGGGAACGGAAACATAAAACCTCCAAAGCCATTCTGCCCACCACCCCAAGAGTAGTGGACGGGTTATCCAGCTTACTGCCCTTAATCCAGGACAGGGATCTTTGCTGTCCTCCCGTTAACGTAATGTGAAAGGGTACGGGACTGCTGGCCCAGCGAACCACCCTCAGGATAAACCCAACTACAAAGACCAGAAAGGCCAGGTAGGGAAGCACTACCCCAAGAACATATTCCGCTCCTGCTGCCACTCCCAGAATGGGCACCGCCACTAAGACCAGCGTTACTAGCAAAGAGATTAAAATGGCCATTACTCTCTCACCTCTTTAAAATTCCACTTCCTCCTTGACCCCGACAGCCAGCTTATACAGTACCGTCAGGACCAGGAAACCCAGTGCCCAAATCCCTACCGTAATCAACACTTCCGGTACAGTAGGAAAATACTCACTCACTACTCCCATGGGATTAGGTATAAACCCGGCGATGACCAGTCCTAATCCTTTTTCCAGAAACATGGCGAGAAAAGTAGCACCGCAGGCCAGTTTCAAAGTGCTTTCCTGGTTGCGGGTGGCAGGATTCAGCAGGAGAACCAGGGCCAAAACCGCCAACACTGCAAAGGCCCACATAAAAGGAACCAAGCCATGATAACCGTCTAAACCGCCAAACAAGTACATGAGGCTCTCCATATGTCCTGGTACTTGGCTGTAAAAAGCGGTGAAGAACTCCAACCCGATGAAGAACAGGCTGATGGCCAAGGCATAAGTCATGATTACCGCCAGTTTCTGAACGCCTTCCTTACCTACATCATCCCGGCTGTATTTCCTGATAATAAAGATCAACAGGATTAAGAGGGCCGGTCCCGAAGCAAAGGCCGAAGCCAGAAAACGGGCTCCCATCAAGGCCGTCAACCAGTATCCCCTGCCCGGCAACCCTGCATAGAGAAAGGCGGTTACCGTGTGAATACTAATGGCCCAGGGTATGGAAATGTAAATGAGGGTCTTAACCCAGGGAGCAGGTTTCACACCGCCCCGTTCAGCCTCCAGCACATTCCAGCCGATAATCAGATTGAGCAGGAGATAGCCGTTTAAAACCACCATATCCCAGAACAAAATGGAGTTGGGAGTGGGATGAAACACCACGTTGAACAGGCGAGCCGGCTTTCCCAAATCCACAATCACAAACAGCAAACACATGAGTACGGCAGCAATGGCCAGAAACTCGCCGAAGATGGTAATGGGGCCAAAGGATTTATTGTTGTGCAGGTAATAGGGCAATACCACTGTAACCGCTGAAGCGGCAATTCCTACCAAAAAGGTCAGTTGTGCTATATACAGTCCCCAGGATACATCCCTGCTCAACCCGGTGATACCCAACCCTTCATTCAATTGCATCAAATAACAGCCAAATCCGATGCCGATCAGGCACAACAAGGTAATGATCCAAGCCCAGTACTTGGGACTACCTTTAAAGGCTTTGTCTAACATGGTCACATCCTCCCATCGCCAAACTCCTGGTACCGCCAGTGATTACAGCAAATAATAGACCTTCGGTCTTGTTCCCAGTTCTGCTTTCCGCTGCAAGCTGAACCGGTCCTTTAACACCCGGCTGATTTCCGATTGGGGATCCTTCAAGTTGCCAAAGTACAACACACCATGAGGACACACATCAACACAAAGGGGTTTCAATCCATCCGCCAGTCTCTCGGCGCACAAGTTGCATTTTTCCACTACCCCTTTTTCCCTGGTGGGATAAGAAGGATTTGCCTTGTCGATAAAAGGCCTGGGATCCCTGAAATTGAAACTCCTGGCGCCGTAAGGACATCCGGCCATGCAATACCGGCAGCCGATACAGCGGTGATAATCCATGACCGTTATACCTGTTTTGGTTTGAAAAGTGGCTTTGGTAGGGCAAACCCTTACGCAGGGAGGATTGTCGCAGTGATTGCATAAAGCCAAAGCAGCACTGTTAGCCAGGTCTTCTTCCCAAACACCCTCCAGTTCCGGAAATACTTCTTTAAAGGGCGCTGACCAAATCCATTTGATTTCTTCTTTACTGCCCTGACCAACCGGGACATTGTGTTCATAATGACAAGCATCCATACATTCCCGGCAGCCTGCTTGCTGGTGTTCCCAGCAGGCCCTTAAATCCACCGCCAGGCCCCACTTCACATCGGCAGCCTCTCCACTCTGCCTTTTCTCAGCCAGGGCCTGGGCTACGGGAAGCACACCCATTACCAAGGTAGCTGCGCCGCCTGCTTTAAGGAATTTTCTCCGATTTATTCTCATAGCTCCATCCCCTCCGGATCCAGGTGGCAAGTCCAGCAGTCGGGGCTGACTTTGCCATAATCATGACACCGGTCACAGAAATCACTCTTGTTGGAATGGCAGTCTAAACAGGTGTTCTGAAGGCTGGCTTGATACACTGTCCCATCGCTGGCTTCGTAATAGCGGTTCCCCATCCTCACCGCCTGATCCCGCCATTGTTCCAGTAACTGCATATGTTCTTCCCGCATTACCCCGGTGGGTTCAATGCATTTCTTGTCCGCCAGTTGCGCAATGGCCGGTGTATCAAGATCCAATTCAGGAGCCAATTCCTCTGTGCCGAAGCCCAGCCAAAAAGGCACGGTGACAATCAAGAAGAACAGACCCAATCCCACCAATACTTTGGAACCGTTATACATGGTCGTCTTCCCCCTTAGCAGGTAAAGGTTGACCCCTCAGGTCACTCTCCCTTTCCTTTTCTCCTGTCATCACCAAGGCATTGCCGACTAATTCATGGACCCCGGCCACCTCTACTCCCGGCACCCAGTAATCCATCAGGGCCGGTAAGACGGCGCTGTCCACAGCGCAGATGCAGCTTAACAGGTTGACTCCGTATTTTTCCTGCACATGCTTGACGGCATTGGCCCTGGGCAACCCGCCTCGCATTCTCATCTCCATCAGTTCATCGGCAGTTAAGCCGGAACCGCTGCCGCAGCAGAATGTCTGTCCCCGGATGGTATTCTCAGGCATTTCGTAAAAATGGTTACAGACATTCTTCAAAATGTAGCGGGGTTCATCCAACAATCCCATGGACCGGGCCGGGTTGCAAGAATCGTGGAAAGTAACTTTATAATGATCATTCCGGCTGGGATCCAGCTTAATCTTGTTGTGCTTGATCAAATCAGCGGTAAACTCCGCAATATGCACCATTTTGGTAGAAGCAGCATGTTCAAACCTGGTGCCGGTAATGGGGGAAACAGGTACTTCCAAGAAATCGGCAGGACCGTTCATGGTATCCATATACTGGTGAATGACCCGCCACATATGACCGCATTCCCCGCCTAAAATCCATTTCACTCCCAGCCGCTTTGCCTCAGCGTACATTTTGGCGTTCAATCGTTTCATCATTTCATGGGAAGTGAAAAGCCCAAAGTTCCCGCCTTCCGAGGCGTATGTACTCCAGGTGTAGTCCAGTCCTATTTCATGGAGGAGCATCAAGATCCCCATCAGGTTGTAAGTCCCCGGATCCGCAAAAATATCCCCCGACGGCACGATTACGAGCACTTCCGCTCCCTTTCTGTTGAAAGTGGGTTCCGGTCTGATGCCTGTCAAGTCTTCAATATCATCAAGGTAAAAATCAAACATATCCACCAGGCCATGGGGCTGGATACCCAAGTGATTGCCCGTGCGATAACAATTAGCTACAGAGCTGACGATCCAATCTATGTTCAAACCAATCAGATTCAGAAGTTCCCGCCCAATCATGGTAATCTCGGCGGTATCAATCCCATAGGGACAATACAAGGAACAACGCCTGCATTCGGAGCATTGATAGAAATAATAAAACCATTCTTTGATGACATCTGTGGTCAACTCCCTGGCTCCCACCAACCGGCCCAGTAGTTTACCGGCGGTGGTGAAATCCTTCCGGTAAACGGAACGCAAGAGTTCCGCCCTTAAAACAGGCATATTTTTGGGGTCTCCTGAGCCGATGTAATAATGGCATTTGTCTGCGCAGGCGCCACAGCGGACACAGATATCCATGAAAATGCGGAGAGACCGGAACTTGTGGAGCCTTTCCCTTAAGCCCTCCAAAATGATTTCCTGCCAATTGTCGGGCAGTTTCCAGTCCTCATCGGCCGGCGACCACTCCCTGGGATAGGGCAGCCCCAGTGCTTCCATACTTTTGGGCTTACTGGGATAACTCCAGAAACCCGGTTTAAGCGACACGGGAGTATCCTGCCACTGAGTTGCGGGCACCTTGTAGTTCACTTGTAATAAATCCTCAGGTTTAGGAACCGTTGCCATTGTTATCCCTCACTTCCATAACGAAAGAACTATCTTTCACTTAATGAGCCTGTACAGGTTCTGACCGTAGCATCCCGGTAGATCCTGGGAATACTGTTTTTCAATTCTTTGATGCGAATCCGGTAGAGCTGCTCACGACTGTCTGAATAGTGATCAAAAGCCATTAAAGTCACAGCATCAATCCTGGCCTCGAATTCACCCCATTCCTCCCAGGGTATTTCCCTTTGCACTTTTTGGACCCACAGTTCCCTGGTAATTGGTTTTAGCAACAACAAAAAGCCAACTGCTTTTGAAGGTGAAAAATCTTGCACCGCCCTTATTTTCAATAATTGGATCAAAGGTTTGTTTATTTTTTCACTTATCTGCGGTTGGAGCAGTTCCTGAAAAATCTCATTCAATCCCGTGCGCAACCGGAAGCCGACAGGGTTGGCAAACTGATCTGTTTCCTTACGGAGGAAGCCTGCCGTCTCAGCCGGGTAATCCGACAGGACTGCCTCAAACCAGCGTTCCACTACCGCTTTCTGTTCTGCGGCCAAAAAAGCTGACAGTTTCATCATCCAACCCCCTTATTTCCAAATATACAGGAATTCAATCGTTCATTTATTCACGTTGTCGCATAAACTATTCGGTGTTAATGTAAGGATTCCTTCTTTTTTCAGAAAAAAATTTATTAAAAACATAAATTTTTTTCGTTATAAGTAAAAAAAGCCCGTCAATGTTGCAAAAACATGACAGGCTTATTTAGGTTTATTATAAAGTTATAACATTATTATTGCAGAAAGATTTCATTTTGCGCAATCATAATGGGTTACCGGTTGCCACCGTTCAAGCAATTGTTGAAATTGCTCCATGGAAATCCGCTCGACCATGTTTCCCAACCTTTCATCCTTTCGGGCATAATTGCAGTAAACATCAATAATCCTTTCCACCTGTTCGACCACCTCCAACTGTGTTGCAAAATCACCCAAGAACCGGCCGAACTGGGGATGCCTACCGAGCTTACCTCCCACATAAACACGGTAGTTCTTGCCTTCACAAACGAGAGCAGAGTTTTTACAAACCGTTAAACAGTCACCGCAATCAATACATTTTTCCTGATCAATATAAATCTCTCCCTGCAAGTTCTGCTTTATGGCACCCTCCCTGCAGCTCTTAATACATTTCAAGCAATGCCGGCAGTTATCTTCATAAAAAGTTATAGGAGCAACACCAACAATGCCGATATCATTTACCAGAGGATGAGTACAGCCATTCAGGCAGCCGGCTACGGCTATTTTCAGTTTGGCAGGCAAGTTCTCCAAATAAAAGAATGCGCTGTCCAGCTCCAAACCGATGCCCTGGGTATCCACCTGAGCATTTGGGCAACTGTACCGGCCGGGACAGGCAGTAATATTGCGTACATTATTGCCAAAGGCATTGGCATACCAACCTGCTTTAGCAAGCAATGCCTGTGCGGCATTGAACAAATTGATTGGCACTCCCGGTATCTCCACCGTCTTTCGCGTAGTCAGATGTAGCCGCCCGTCACCGTACCGGTTAGCCACTTCCTTTAACGTATCCAACTGCTCAGGATAAATAATACCTAAGGGTACTCGTAACCTAATTGTGCAAAGATTTGGATCTCTAGCCGAAACACTCCTCACGCCCAGACCTCTCTTTCTCTCTTCTCCGAAAAACGCGGAGAAGCAGGGTTAGTAATTGGCCTGCACTTCCTCTTCTCTTGCTACAAATTTAATGTAATCCAACACCGATTGTTTCTTTTCCGGGGTCAGTTCTTGCAGGCGATTGATAATTTCCTTGGTAACTGGGTCTTCAGACACCTCCAATCCACTGGGCACATAATTCCTGATTAGATGTAGTATATTCATCGCCAGTTCCTGTTGCCACTCCTCAGCCTCTCTGAATACTTCCAGGCGACTCCGGCTTTTCCGGTAAGCGGCCCAGTCATTTATAGGTACAATATTCGCTCCTTCCGGCCCAATTCCCTGTACCTCAATTAAGAAATAGTCTACCGATACACCAAAAGTGTCTGCCAGTTTTTCCAAGGTATTAAGGGAAGGCTGTACTTTGCCTGTTTCTATTTGGGCAATGAGACTGTCGGATATACCCACTTGAGAAGCCAATTTTCCCTGTGTCAGCCCCTGGGCCTCCCGCAGCTTTCTCAATCTTTCGCCCAGGGTAGTGGGCACATCTCCTTTTAAAAAGAAAGATAAAGGTTTGTTCAGAGCATTAGCCAATTTTTCCAATGTTTTCAAAGAAGGGCAGACATTACCTCTTTCAATTTCGCTGATATGAGTATAAGATATTCCGGCTTTTTTCCCGCATTCCACCAAAGTAAGTCCCATTTCTTCCCGCACTTGGCGGAGCTTGCGACCGGCGGAACTGGAAATATACTCACCGGAATCCTTTTCAATCTTTTCTCCCTTTGTCTCTTTATTAACCAAACCAATAAACTTTTCTTCATCAACCTTTAAAACAGCAGCCAGCTTCCTCAAAGATTGAAGACCCAAACATCTCCGTCCGTTTTCCACATCTTCCAGGCAACTGGCGGGGATATCTACTGCACTGGCCAATGCTGCAATGGACATTCCGTTTTTTTCCCTCAGTTTTTTGATTTCTCTACCCAAATGAGACACATTTATCCCCCCAAAATTTTGACGAATCCATTTCCGATATAACTCTAATTTTATTCTAACTGAAAAATTAGCCAGGTGCAACCAATAATTTTCGCTATATGTTAACTACTCTAATAATATGCTTTTGCCAGTTTAACAAACTGCCTTATCTTCATGACATCTTTCCGCCCGTTTGTCTCCACACCGCTGGAAACATCTACCCCGAAAGGCCTGATTCTGCTGACCGCCTCCTGCACATTTTCCGGGTTAAGACCTCCTGCCACGATGACAGGCTTTGGGGAATCAATCCCTGACAGTAGGTTCCAATCAAATACCTCTCCGGTGCCTCCGTAGGCTCCCGCTTTAAACGTATCGAATAGAAAGGCATGGGCCCGGTACCGGTTTAAGTTAGGTATTGAACCGTTGCTTCGTACCGGAACGGTCCTGATGACCTTGTAGGGTCCCGCTAAAGAAAAATCCGGTGGTTCATTTCCGCAAAGCTGGACCCCGGTCAGCCCGCAGAAAGCGGCAATTTCCGCTATCGTTAAAGGGGAGGTATTCACAAAGACTCCGATTTTTTCCACCCGGGGCGGAAGGTTTTTGATGATCTCCCTTGCTTGAGCAATGGTAACCTGCCGGCGGCTGGAAGCAAAAACAAAGCCTAAGGCATCTGCACCGGCTTCCACAGCGGCAAGGGCCGTGCTCAGATCGATAATACCGCAAATTTTAACCCATAGCCCGGTAGAGAGATTCTTATTCATGTTCATGGCTTTTCCCTCCGACAGGGAACTCCCCTAAGACTAAGCGCCTTCTCACCTATAGTTGACGCCGACATAAGGGCCTCACCGACCAGAACCGCGTCCAAACCGCAGGAGGCCAACAGTTCTACCTGCCGGCGCCGGCTGATGCCACTTTCGCTGACCACCACTAAATGGTCATCTCTTAAGTCTTCCACCAGGCGGAAGGTGGTGTCCAGATTCACCTCAAAGGTACTCAAATCCCGGTTGTTGATCCCGATGACGGTTGCTCCGGCTGACAATGCCCTATCTATTTCCTCCCGGTTGCGGCATTCCACCAGCGCTGCCAGTCCCAATTCCTCTGCTGTTGCAATATATTCTTTAAGGGTCTCCCCGCTTAGCACCCGTGACAGCAATAACACCGCATCGGCTCCGAGCAGCCGTGATTCATAGATCTGATAAACATCCACAATGAAATCCTTGCGCAATAAGGGTTGTTCAGTCAATTTTCTGGCCTCCCTCAGATTGCGCCCTGAACCCCCGAAATAGCGCTGATCAGTCACCACGGAAATGGCTTCAGCGGCTGCCTCCCGGTAGGAGGCCACCGCTTCCGCCAAGGTAACATTCTTGTTAATTATTCCCTTTGAAGGAGATTTGAATTTAACCTCCGCAATCAGGGCTACACAATCTTGCTTCAAAGCAGCCTTAAAATCCTTAGTAGGTCCTAAATTCCTAACCTTGTCTTCCAATTCCCTCTGAGGAAGCAGGCAATGGGCCTTTTCCACTTCTGCCCGTTTATAAGCGATGATTTCCTCCAGCATGTTTCCTCTCATAAGGCAGCCTCCTTTCGACTGCCGCATTGATTGGTAAAGTCAATTAATTCTTGCAATTTCTCCATGGCTTTGCCCTCATCGATACACCGGGCAGCCATGTTCATGCCGGCCTCCATGGTATCAGCCAGACCGGCGGCCGTAAGCCCTAAAGCCGCATTCATCACCACTGCATCCCGCCGGGGTCCCTGTTCCCCTTCAAAAATCCTTAAAATGATACCGGCATTCTCCAGAGCATCTCCACCCTCCAAATCAGCCAGACTGGTAGCAAAAATCCTGTAGTCCCCCGGATCCAGCCGGTAAGACAAAACCTTTTCTCCCTGCACTTCACTGATCTGGGAAGGTCCCAGGGGGGATACTTCGTCCAATCCTCCCGCGCCATAGACCACATAAGCTCTTTTAACTCCCAACCGTTTTAAGACTTGAGCCACCTTTTCCACTAAATCAGGACTGTAAACTCCCACCACCTGTGCTCCGGCACCTGCAGGGTTCGTCAACGGTCCCAGGATATTAAATACGGTCCGAAAACCCAGTTCCCGCCTGGGTATCGCCACCCGTTTCATTCCTTGGTGGAGCAAAGGAGCATAGAGAAAGGCAATGCCAACCTCATCCAAACAGAGCGACAAATCCTTTGGTTCCAGGTCAATTTTGACCCCAAGGGCTGCCAGCACGTCAGCACTGCCACAACGGCTGGAAACGGATTTATTGCCGTGTTTAGCTACTTTGGCTCCGGCCCCGGCGACCACCAGGGCGGCTGCCGTAGAAATATTGAAAGTGTTCGCCCCGTCGCCGCCGGTACCACAGGTATCCAGCAACAAGGGGTGCCGGCTGGTGACAGGGGTGGCTTTCCTGCGGAGCACCCGGGCAAAGCCGGTAATTTCGTCTACTGTTTCCCCTTTCAGTTTCAGGGCGGTCAGGACTGAAGCGATCTGGGCATCAGTAGCCCTGCCTTCCGTGATTTCCTCCATCAACTGCTGGGCTTCTATTTCCTGCAAATCTACCCCGGCAATTATTTTGCGTAATAGATATTTAATCACTTTCCTCTCTCCTCTCAGCTCAGCTCGACTCAATAATTAATTGACAATGCTTTAAACATGCCCCTGGCTTTTTCATTCACTTCTTCCAGTTCCCGGGCAGGTACCGAATCAGCTACGACACCTGCCCCCGCCTGGATGTAGATTCTCCCGTCCTTAACAATTAAGGTGCGGATAGCTATGGCCGTATCAACAGTATGATTAAAGCCGAAATAACCCACTGCTCCCCCGTAAACCCCCCGGCGACCCGGTTCCAGTTCAGCAATAATCCGCATGGCCTCTTCCCGGGGACTGCCGCTGACCGTACCGGCAGGGAAACAGGCAGCCAGGGCATCCACAGTGTGCAGTTCCCCTTTCAACCGTCCTTCCACCCTGGAGGTCAAATGGATCACATGGGAAAAGAATTGCGGTTCAAGCCTGCCCGTTATTTCCACACTGTCTACTGCGCAAATCCTTTCCAGGTCCCTGACGGCAAATTCCACCAGTATTTCGTGTTCTTTTAGTTCTTTCGGATCCGCCAGCAGTTCCGCCGCCAGCCGACGGTCTTCCTCCGGAGTCTCTCCTCGCCGCCTGGTGCCTGCGATAGGGCAAGTGGTCACCCTGCCTTCTTCAACCCTGAGCAACATTTCCGGGGAGGAACCGATACATTTCATGTCTCCAAGATTCAGGTAATACATGTAAGGGGAAGGATTGATACTCCGCAAGCGACGGTAAAAGAGGAAATCATCTCCTTGAAAATTACAGGAAAAGCGCCTGGAGACAACTACCTGATCAACCCTGCCCTCTTTCACACAATCTATTCCCCGGGCAACCATGGTTTGAAATTCATGATCCGTTACGGTGGCTTGAGGAGGGTCCACCGTACACCCGGGTCCTGGACCGGAAAGGGGCATTGCCAGTTTTTCTTGAATTTTCTTTAGCTGAGCCACTGCTTTCCGGTAAACGCCTGCCGGCTGTTCATCTTTCAGCAGGCAGTTAACCACGATCGTCAGTTGATGGTATAAATGATCGAAAATGATGATTACTTTAGGGAAAAATAGGTGACAGTCAGGTATCCCCAATTCGTCAGATCCGGTTTTTAAAGAATCCGTCCCGGACTGCAGTGCCTCAAAGGCCAGGTAACCGACGGCTCCTCCGTAAAACCGGGGTAATTCCGCCACCAGACAGAACCGGTACCGGGACAACAATTCCTTTAGGACCGTAAGGGGCTCACCGTGGACCTCCTGTTCCGGCCCCTCTGCCAAGGAAAGGTGACCTTTGCCGTTACGAAAACGGAGCATCATCATGGGGTCATAGCCGATAAAGGAATAACGACCCAGATACTTGTTTTCTGCCGCACTTTCCAAGAGGCAGCCGGTGTCGCTGCCTACTAACTTCTGAAAGACTGTAATTGGCGTCTCCGTATCAGCCAAGAACCTGGTATAAACTGGAATAATGTCATAGTCTTTAGCCAGGGAAACAAACTCGTCGTAAAGAGGGAAGATCATCCTTTCTCCCCCCTTTCAACACAAAAACGACACTCAAATGAGTGTCGTCCCGGAATCACAAGACAACGAAACTCACCTAAGCTCATCTCCATTCTCCTCTCTTCTTTTCTCAGCTCAACTCATCTCAATGTTGTAAGCCATATTCTATTGTTAGAGATATATTAGATGGTCAGGATGAAAATGTCAATAATAAATTCTAAAATCTACCGTAAAATGGCTCTTTTTTTCTGGATCAACCGGAACAGGTCCTCAGCCACCTGCTCAGGATCATCTCCCAGCAACACTGTCGCTCCCGTCAGTCCTTCCAGGTCCTCAGTCAAGAGCTTCACTAATTCAGGGCCTCCCGTCACCGGCGGTACTGGCGAGAGATGGGTGGTCAAGCCAAAAGCCAAGGCGAAAATACCGTCAATGGTGGCTTTCTGTTCCATCCATTCCGGGGCACTCACCGCCACCGGCAAGTCTTTGGTATCCACCCCCAAAACCTCCGTTAAAGCGGCAACCAGCATGGCGATCCGCCCCGTATCGGTGCAAGTACCAAAACTGAGCACAGGGGGAATCTGCAGGCTCCCGCAAACCTCCTTTAAACCAGGGCCTGCCCACTGCAATGCCTCCAGATTAGCCATCCCGGCCACTTCCAAGCCATGGTTGCCACAACCCCCGGCAATAACCAAAATATCCCTTTTAATCAATTCCTTCGCCAAATTGACTGTCATCCAATCCTGGGGACCGTTTTTCAAAGTGGCACAATTGACAATGGCTACTACACCCTGGATTTTCCCCTCTTTGATAACCTCTAGGAGAGGGTCGAGGCTGCCTCCCAGGGCTTCTAAAATGGCTTCCGTGGAGAAACCCGCCACGGCTTTCTGCGTGCGGGAAGGTACATAAGGTTTTACTTTTTCCCTGCGCAGTGGGAAATTGGCCAGCCCCCATTCCAGCAGGCGGACAGCCATTTCCCCTGCCTCCGGCGGCTTATAGTCCATATTTTTCTCCACCTTGGGAATCCGCACCAGATCATTGATGGAGGCCAGGGTGACCTGGTATTTTTCCTGGTAAGGATGCAAATTGGGGGGCGAGCAGTTTTCATCCATGGCAAAGACATCGACGGCTCCGGTAGCCAGTAAGGGTTCGATGGAAAGCCAGTTGCCGGTATGTCCTACAAAAACCTCATCCATGGGAAAACGCTGGAGCATTTCCTGACCCGTTTCAATGGAGCCCACAATCCGGATCCCTTTCGCCCCAATCTCTTTTGCTTTCTGTTGCCAACTTGCCTTTTTGGCTTCCATCAGGGTCGCGATTCCTAACCATGGTTCATGACCGTTAAAAACAATATTTACATAGTCCGGGTCCAAAATGCCAAAATCCATATTTACTTCGTGGGGGAAGGGAGTCCCGAAAAGGATGTCCTGGACCATTTCCAGGGGAATCTGGGCACCGTAGATGCAGGCAATGCTCAAGCGCAAAGCCTTGCGGGCCAGAGAAACATAATCCCCGTCCACATTGGTCAGGCAACTGGCCGTGGCATCTTTGATTTCATGGAGGACTCCCGCCGGAAACACCGCCAGGTCCTGCCAGACTTTTTGCCGTTGGGCAGGTGCGAAAGCGGTGATTGTCTTCGACGGTTCCCGGTAGTCACAAGACAGCTCAGCCAACAAAAAATCCGCCAGTCTTTCCGCCTGCTCCTCCACCGTTCCTGAAGTAGATAAACCTAATTTTTCCAACATATAGGTGAGCTTGCCCCGGTCCGTAATCTTAAAGGGCGTTTTACCCTGGGCGGTAGATTTCAAAGTGCTGAAAGCCATATGGGCATGATGGGAATAGGTGGCCGTGCCCATTACGTTCCTGAGCAGGAAATCACGCATGGCCATAGCGTCCGGGCTGATGCCGCAGACTCCCAGTTCCGCCCCGGACTTGGGGGAAATACGGCAGGGACCGTTACTGCACAGCTGGCAACTGACCCCTTCCGTGCAAAAATTACAGCGGATCTTCGCCTGGGGTTCAAACCGGTCAAAGACGGTACTCATCCCGTCGGGCTTCAACCTGTTTTCGTAAAGCTCCTGTACCCCATCATGATAACTGATACGGCCGTCTAAACGATAACTTCTTTCTTTTGCCATGAGGCCCCTCCTAAAATCATCTTTTCCCTATTATTCCCCGGTTTAGGGAAAACATGATCCAAAAAGCCCTCCAGTACCGGTCTGACTGAAGGGCTACAGGTTGCTTAACCTTTAACGATACGGG
>JAAZDD010000140.1 GCA_012512955.1 Clostridia bacterium | reverse complement strand
GGCCAAAGACATTCGGGTTATCCTGATTAAATTGGCTGATCGCCTGCATAATATGCGGACTCTTAAGTACCATCCACCGGAGAAACAGAAAGAAATAGCTGAGGAAACCGTGGAAATCTTTGCGCCTCTTGCTCATCGCTTAGGTATTTTTAAGCTGAAATGGGAACTGGAAGACCTGGCCTTGCGGTACCTGGAAAAAGAGAAGTATTATGAATTGGTCCAGACTATAAAAATGAAGCGTCAAGAGCGAGAGGACTATATCAATGAAGTAATAGAGATTCTCCATAACCATTTAGCAGAGATGGGGATTGAGGCCGATATTCAGGGGCGGCCCAAGCATTTTTACAGTATTTACAACAAAATGGTCAAGCAGGGCAAGAGCCTCAACGAGATTTATGACTTGATTGCGGTTAGGGTCATTGTAGGGACTGTCAAAGACTGTTATGGAGTGCTGGGGGTGATTCACTCCCTGTGGAAACCCATCCCCGGCAGGTTTAAAGATTACATTGCCATGCCTAAGCCCAATATGTACCAGTCGCTGCATACGACTGTCATCGGACCCCGGGGAGAACCTTTTGAAGTACAGATCCGGACTTGGGAAATGCACCGCACTTCTGAGTACGGAATTGCCGCTCATTGGCGCTATAAAGAAGGCTCCGGTTCAGCAGACCGGGAGTTTGAGGATAAACTGTCCTGGCTCAGGCAACTGCTGGAATGGCAAAGGGAGCTTAGAGATGCCAGGGAATTTATGGATTCTCTCAAGATTGATTTGTTTTCCGACCGGGTTTATGTGTTTACCCCTAAGGGAGATGTGGTAGAGCTCTCTGCCGGTTCCGTGCCCATTGATTTTGCTTACCGGGTTCATACCGATGTGGGCCATCGTTGCGTAGGGGCCAAGGTCAACGGCAGGATTGTACCCCTGGATTATCAATTAAAGACCGGCGATATTGTGGAAATATTGACATCCAAAACAGGTACTCCCAGCCGAGACTGGTTGAACATCGTGAAAACCTCTCAAGCGAAGAACCGGATCAGGCATTGGTTTAAAAAAGAAGTGAGGGAAGAAAACGTAAGTAAAGGCAGGGAGTTATTGGAAAAAGAGGCCAGAAAACAGGGCTTGGCGGAAGAAGACTACCGTTCCAGTTATTTAATGGAAGTTGCCAAAAAATTTAGTTTTCAAGGATTAGATGATTTGTATATTGCCATCAGCGACGGGGTGATTACTGCTTCCCAGGTGATTATGAAACTGCGGGAAGTGGCCAAGTTGGCAAAGGACACGAAGAATGAAGCCGGCATCACAGTATCACCTTGGCAAGGCTATGGCAAACCTTCCAAAGGCGTCAGGGTCAAAGGTGTAGACAACGTAATGGTGAGGCTTTCCCGGTGTTGCAATCCGCTGCCCGGAGATGACATTATAGGTTATGTGACCCGGGGAAGGGGAGTCTCTATTCATCGTACCGATTGTCCTAACATCAGCTATTACTGCGCTGAAGACAAGAACCGGATGATTGAAGTGGCTTGGGATATGCAGGTTGAAGGCAAATTCCAGGTACAGTTGGAAGCGGTGGCCATCGATCGGCCTGGTTTGGCGATGGATATTATGGCAGCTGTT
>JAAZDD010000017.1 GCA_012512955.1 Clostridia bacterium | reverse complement strand
CTCTACCATAGTCTCCTCAATCTCAAAATCCACCAGCTTTGCCAGTTCATCCAGGAGCACGTCCCTTTTATCCTTCAGGTCGTTGGGAGCGTCTCCTGCCAGTTGGATGGTGGCAATTTGCCTGTTCAAGTCATCGATCTGCTGGGCGATGGTGTTGACCTGAACAGCTTTAATATTTGCCAAATATTTCAAGTCCTCCACAATGGTGGTCAACTGGGTGTGGGCATGGTTCAGGGCCTCGGCCAGAGAAACGGAGGTTTCAATGAGAGAAGTCCTGATGGCTACGTTTTCAGCGTTTTTACTCAGCTCCTGCCAGGTGACCCAGAATTCATTGAACAGGGTGCTCAAGCCTGAATCTGAAGGTTCTATGAAAGCGGTCTCTGCCAGTTTTAACGTTTCCGCCATTTGCTCCCAATAGCCCAAGGTGGCCAGTTCCTGCCTGATCTGCTTATCCAGGAACTGGTCCCGGATGCGCCGCATTTCCACCACGTTGACCCCGGTTCCCACTTGTCCGGCACCGCCGGGCCTGTTCATGGAAGGAACGGGAAAGGCAAAATCCGCCGCCATCACCGCCTGCTGGCGGGTATAACCGGGAGTACTGGCATTGGCAATATTGTGGGAAGCTGTATTCATGGCTTTTTGCTGGGCAAAAAGACTTTTCAGTGCCGTATTGAAACCGAAAAATGTACCGGACATTCAATTCACCTCGTGCCTCAAAAATAGGTCTACACGCTTTTATCTACTAAAGCCGATGATACCTGCAATTGCTCAACAGTACCGTCGGGCTGGTAAGTCGCTCCCTGGTTGAAAATACCCAGCATTTTCCGGGTGTATTGCAAAGACTGGTTAAGGAGCATACCGTTCAGTTCATGCTGCTCCTGTAAAAGTTGAAATTTATCCCAGAGGGATTGGGCCACATCCCGGAATTCCTCTGTAAGTTCAGTATCCTGAAGCAATTCTCCCAGAGTAGGCTCAGCCTCAAGCCGCCGCTCCCGGACAAAAGCAGCCAATTCCTTTAACCGCTGCCCTTCCACCGCTTCCAAACGGGCCGCCAGCAGCTGTTGTTTTTGGGTAAGCTCAGCCACCCGCTCCACATCATCTATCTTTAAAGCTTCGGTCAGCTGGTAGGCTAAGGTCAGCAAGTCCTCCACCACAGCCAACTCCCTGGTTAATACTTCCCGGAGGGCTTTTTCTGCATCTGACATCAGTTCCACCTACTTCTCCTCATAGATAAATCGCAGGATACTCTCCGCTAACTGCTGAGGGCTGACATGATAGACCTGATTGTCCAGCCGGGACTTAATTTCCCGGACCAGTTCCACCCGCACATCCGGCAGTTCAGCCCCCTGGCGAACCAGTTCCCGGACCTGCCTGGCTTCGGGGGATAACTCCAGGGTATCCCCTTTATCCGGGGTCTTCCGGCCTTTTTGTTTTAACTGCTGTTGTTGATGGTAAATTTTAAAAGGGTTAACCGGCCCTTGTCCGTTAATCTTCATTAATCACACCACCCGCTGGTTTGCTCCTTACCACATTTATCGGCACGAAAGGCCCGTTACTTTACCCCACCAGATTGGCAATTTCCGCCCCCAGTTTAGTCAAAGGAACAATCCGGTCCACGACCCCAGCCTCCACCGCGGATCTGGGCATCCCGTAAACGATACAGGAAGCTTCGTCTTGAGCCAGCACGTAACCGGAAGCCTGCTTCAATGCTTTCAATCCTTCGGTTCCGTCGCTGCCCATTCCGGTCATGATCACCCCTAAGGCAGAAGCACCAAAAACTTTAGCCACCGACAAAAAAAGCACATCTACCGACGGCCTGAATAAGGTGGGATAATTTGTTTTTTCAGAAACCCGGACTTTCACTTCCCCGTCTTTTCGTTCAACTTCCGTTTGAAACCCGGCAGGAGCCACCAAGGCTTGCCCCTTAAGGACGGGGTCACCGTCCTGAGCTTCCCTGACCGGCATGTTACCCAAATCATTGAGCCGGTTGGCCAGGGAACGGGTAAAACCCGGCGGCATGTGCTGGGCGATGATCACTCCCGCATTCAGATCAGGGGGCAATTTTTTAAAATCTTCCGTCAAAGCCGCCGGACCCCCGGTGGAGACACCGATGGCTACCAAATCGATCCCATTTTTACCGCTTGGCGACGGTTTAGGTTTAACTAAAGTTTTCGGGGAAGGCTTGGGCGGGGCACAAGGTTTTCCGGCAGCACATAGGGCCCGTTGTTTTTGAATCCGCTCCACGGGGACGCCGGCTGCCAGCTTTACTTTAGCCGGAAGTTCTTCCGCCAGCAGCATCATATCTCCCCGGTTTTCCGGTTTCGGGACAAAATCAACGGCCCCCAATTCCAAGGCTCGTAGAGTTATTTGGGCACCTACCGTAGTAACGGCGCTCAGCATCACCACCGGCAGGGGCTGGGTGTCCATCAGTGCTTTTAAAGTCTCCAGACCACCCATCCCCGGCATTTCCACATCCAAGGTTACTACATCTGGTTTGAGATGACGGATCTTGCCCAGGGCTTCCTTCCCTTCCCGGGCATAACCTACCACTTTCAGTCCGGGGTCAGCCTCCAGAATCGCTGTAATCATCCGCCGCATAAAAGCGGAATCATCCACGATAAATACTTTCAAAGGCGACACCGACATGATTTCACACCCGCCTGTCCGGCCAGACCGCGTACATCCAGAATGAGGGCCACCTTGCCGTCCCCCATGATGGTTGCACCGGCCAATCCGGGGATTTGCCCGATGAATTCCCCTAAGGACTTGATCACGATTTCCTGCTCCCCGATCAGTTCGTCCACAATAAAACCAATTCTTTTCTCGGAAATACCCACCACCACTACCGGCAGCTTCGTCTCCGCCGTACTGTTACCGGGGTATTCCAGGACATCGGACAATCTGAAGAGAGGCAATACCTCACCCCGGACCAGTACCACATCCCGCTGCTGCACTTTCTGAATATCCGCCAGGTCAACATTGATAATTTCCACCACATTGGCCAGGGGGAAAGCAAATACTTGGCCGCCAAGATAAACCAGCAAAGACCGGTTGATGGCCAGTGTCAAAGGCAACTTAATGGTAAACTTGGTCCCCTTACCGGGCTCCGAATCAATTTCCACAATTCCGTTGATCTTTTCGATATGGGCCCGGACAATATCCATACCCACACCGCGACCGGATACGTCGCTGACCACTGCTGCCGTGGAGAAGCCGGGAGCGAAAATCAGGTTGAATGCTTCCCGGTCACTTAAACGGGCAACGGCATCGAGAGTAATAACTCCTTTTTCAACGGCTTTGGCTTTCAGTACTTCAGGGTCCATTACTTTACCGTCATCCTGCACGGTAATCACTATTTGGTTTTCCTGGTGGAAAGCACTGAGGTGAACCGTACCGGTAGTCGGTTTGCCGGCCTTCACCCGGT
>JAAZDD010000001.1 GCA_012512955.1 Clostridia bacterium | reverse complement strand
CATTAAAGCCATGGTCTGGGCCTGCATATCCGTGGGAAAACCGGGGTAGGGAAGGGTTTTGATATCGACGGCTCTGATGGGCTCGGAAGCCCGGACCCGGACACCGCCGTTTTCCTCGTAAACGGTGACTCCGGCTTCTTCCAATTTGGCTATGACCGGTTTGACATGATCGATGATCACATTGTCCACCAGCACATCTCCTCCGGTGGCGGCAGCAGCGACCATGTACGTCCCTGCTTCAATCCGGTCGGGAATGATGGTATGGTTGGCTCCGTGGAGTTCCTTGACTCCTTCAATCCGGATGATATTGGTGCCTGCTCCCGTGACCCTGGCTCCCATATTATTAAGAAAAGTAGCCAAGGAGACTATTTCCGGTTCCTCGGCTGCATTTTCAATAATGGTGGTTCCTTCCGCCAGGGTAGCGGCCATCATGATATTCTCGGTGGCACCGACGCTGGGAAAATCCAAATACACCCTGGCCCCTTTCAGCCCGTCAGTATGGGCTTCAACCAACCCACGGTCGATATCGATTTTTGCTCCTAAGGCGGCAAATCCTTTGAGATGCAGATCGATGGGCCGGCTGCCGATGGCGCAGCCTCCGGGAAGCCACATTTTGACATGTCCCTTTTTTGCCAAAAGAGGGCCCATAACTAAAAAGGAAGCCCTCATCTGCCGTACAAATTCCTGGGGTGCTTCCACTTCAGCAAGAGCGCTGCAATCAATGGCTAGGGAATTTTGGTCTTGCCAGGTAACTTTGGCGCCAAGTTGTCGAATAAGCTGGATAATGGTATGGACATCAGCCAGCCGGGGTGCTTCGTGTAAATAGGACTGGGACTCCGCCAATAAAGAGGCGGCGATTACAGGTAGTACTGCATTTTTCGCACCACTCACGGCTACTTTGCCGGTGAGTCGTTTTTCCCCTGTTATGGAGAGTTTTTCCAACGGCTGTTCCTCCCTGTTCTACTGTCTTCTACATTATTCAACACGGCCCCGGTTTTTCCTGCTCACAAATCTTTACAGTTAGGGAAGCAGGGGAACGCCGTCTCCGTGTCCCATCAGAAATCCCGGTAAATTAAAGGTGAACCCAAGTAAAGATAAGTACATTCTTCCAGATGATGATACCGTAATGCGGCCTGCACATTGAGCCGTTCCCCCCTGGCATCCTGTAAAAGGGAGGAAAGGCGGGGGGAATACCCGCCCCAGCTGACCCAACCGCCATCCCGCACCTGCCAGGGTTCCGGAACTTCCAGTGCTTGAAACAGTTCCGCCATGATCATTTCTTGTTCATTATACGTTGGCAGACCGTTAAGGGTACCGATTAACAAGGTTGAATACCGGGGTTGATAGCCACGGCTATGAAAGACCTGCTGCCAGCGGCTTTCCAGATCAGGCAGCATTGCCGGTTCCGTTAAAGTGGCTTTGGCATGAAGATAGGGCGGTTCTCCGGGACTTTTCTTCTTAATAGACAGTTCCAGCCCCACGGATTCATCCCGCAGTACATAGGAGGCAACACTGGCCGGTACAGAACCGTCCTCAGTGACCCAGCGGGAAGGCCTGCCCTTTGCCCCTGTTTCCGGTGTCGACAGCAGGGCCAGTGCCAGCTGTTCCAGTTCCCCTTCCGCCGGTGCCTCCAACCATTGACTGTCCGGCACTTGAACCCGGGCCTCCAAAACTGCTTCCTTAAGTGTTGCTTGAACTCCGGCCATGGCTGCCGCCAATTGGCTGCCGGAGGGTGCCGGTTCCGGACCCGTTCGCATAATATAAAAGTAGAGAATAATGGCCAGGATTAAGATAAAGAGGATGATCAGATTCCGCCGCAAAGAACAACCCCTCCTTCCCTAGGTATTTTTTCCAGAAAGGAGGGGGTCTATACCGCCGGTAATGACACAAGCCGCAGGTAAAACCTGCGGCTTGTGCACCCTTTGGTTAATTGCATTGCTTTTTTACAAAAGCAAGCTCAACTCTATTTCGACTATGATCTCCCTATTTCCTGCCCACCGGCCTGGTAATTTGAGACATTACCTGCCTGTGGCTTTCAGCCGGGCCAGGGCACGCCTCAGGGCAGCTTCCGCCCGGGGCACATCCAGGTTCGCCTGCCGGTTGGCCAGGCGTTCCTCGGCCCTTTCCTTGGCTCTGAGGGCCCTGTCCACGTCGATTTCGTTGGCTAACTCCGCCGTATCCGCCAGTAAGACTGCTTTATCGCCGGCCACTTCCATAAAGCCGCCGGAGACGGCGGCGGTGGTTTCCTTACCGTCCTGTTTATAGCTGAGCACCCCAATGGACAACTGGGCCACGATGGGAGCGTGACCGGGCAGCACTCCCAGGTAGCCCTCCGCTGCCGGTACCACCAGGGAGTCTACTTGTTCACGGACCACTACCCTTTCCGGGGTTACCACTTCCAGAGTAATCTTCTTTGTCATGGTGATCCCGCCCTTTTAAGCCAGTTCTTTGGCCTGGGCCACTGCTTCTTCAATGGTACCCACCATCAGGAATGCTTGTTCCGGTAAATCGTCATGCTTGCCTTCCAGGATCTCCTTGAAGCCCCGGATGGTTTCACTGAGGGGTACGTATTTACCCGGCATATTGGTAAAGGCCTCTGCCACGAAGAAGGGCTGGGAAAGGAACCGCTGGATCTTTCTGGCCCTGGCCACGATAATCTTATCGTCTTCTGACAGTTCATCCATACCCAGAATGGCGATGATGTCCTGCAGCTCCTTGTAACGCTGGAGCACTGCCTGTACACCCCTGGCTACTTCATAATGCTCCTTACCGACCACCCTGGGGTCTAGGATCCGGGAGGTGGAATCCAGGGGGTCCACTGCCGGGTAGATGCCCAGCTCGGCGATACTCCTGGAGAGCACCGTGGTGGCATCCAGGTGAGCAAAAGCCGTGGCCGGCGCCGGGTCCGTCAGGTCGTCGGCGGGCACGTAAATAGCCTGGACTGAGGTAATGGAACCTTTCTTGGTGGAGGTAATCCGCTCCTGCAGGGCACCCATCTCGGTGGCCAGGGTGGGCTGGTAACCCACCGCTGAGGGCATCCGGCCCAACAATGCCGACACCTCGGAACCGGCCTGGGTGAAACGGAAAATGTTATCAATGAACAGGAGCACGTCCTGGCCTTCCCGGTCCCGGAAATATTCGGCCATGGTCAGTCCCGTGAGACCAACTCTGAGCCTTGCTCCGGGAGGCTCGTTCAT
>JAAZDD010000139.1 GCA_012512955.1 Clostridia bacterium | reverse complement strand
CACTGAAACAGACGCGGCCGGGAAAGATTAGCTGGAGCTCGGCGGCATAATCCCTGTTAGCCAGGTAAGCTGCTCTCACTGCGGCAGTATCCTGCAAATTGCGAAACATGGTCAAGCTGCCGGTTTCCGGCAGTTGGGCCAGCACCTCCTTTTTGAGGGTCTCCGTATCCTGCAGGGTCCGGGGACCGTCCATGAAAAGCACCAAGCAATCTTCATAGATATCGGCAAAAGAAGTGCGGCAATACTGTTTAGCCACCTCCCAGGCCCCCTTTGCCGCCTCAGTAGAAAAGCCGCGGCCGCCGGACTCCGGCACCGCAATCCACATGGCATGGACCGAGGCCACATCAATCTGAAACAAATCCGCCAAACGCCGCATTTTCATTGGCTCGTCCTGCATAATGGCCTTGACCAGCTCGGAAATCACCACTTTGTCATGTTCCTGGCTCCAGAGCCTTACTGCCAGCTGTACTATTTCCGCTGCCTGCTGGAACTCACCGCTTGACAGGGGTGTACCCTCCCTGATCAGAAACAAATCCATTCCCGGACCGGTCCCGGAATCAATGGGAGCCCGGTAGAGCAATCCACCGGGAACATGAGGAAATGGAGCAGGTTTTCCGGGTGCCTCTGGCAACGATGCCTTTTTCAGGTAAGTGTGCAAACCGGACAAGGTACGGGGCCAGGCCGCTTCATTGAGCACCTTCCCTTGAGCATCAGTTAGAATGACCGTTGCCCGGATCCGGTCCGATAACATTTTGACTACCGTATCTACCGTCCGCTGGTGTTGGGGCAGACGGGAAGCCCGTTCCAGCAGTTCTACCACCATGGACCCTCCGGCAGACCGGTCCCGGTAAATAGCCTCCATCACTTCACAAATGACTTCGCTGTACCGCAGGTCCAGCCGGTTGCGGGGCATGCAGATGAGAGTAAAATCCAACTCATCGGCCAGTTGAATCAACCGGGGGTGGATCTCCTTCATAAAGATACCTACATAATAAAGGATCAGGCCTACTTCCCCGCCTTCTGCCAAACGACGGATGTTCCGGCACTGAAGTTCCACGTCATCCTTGATATTGATAAAGGAGGTGATCACTATCTCACTGCCGTAAAACTCATCGTTATGGAAATGGGCCTCCGTAAGCAGTTCCGGATCGACGCTTTCCAGAACGGAAATGGAAGATACGATTTTTTGCAATCCGCCCCTGCCCGCTACCACTTCCGCATTGCGGAGAGACGGCTATTTTAATAAGTCGGCTACTGTTACTGCCACCGAGGCAGCCCCCCTCCTGTCTTTGTCTCCCGTGACAAAAATATTTTAACACAAACCGGCATTGCCTAACCGGTTATCTGTCTCCGTATACCCGAACCATCACGTCCAGCTTTTAATAATATATACCGGAAGTTATAAATAATGGATTACTGCCCATTTGCGAAGCGAGGAAGATGTTTAATGGAAAACAGGCTGAGCAGGATTCGGAATAAAATTAAGAAAATCTGGAACAGGTACAACTCTCCCAACAAACACAAGACTAAAGATCACATAGACCTAAGTCTCTGGGGCCTTAATTTGTCGGTCACCCGGGAAACTACGTCAGAGGTCCCTTCGGAACTGACTGTAGTGGTGCCCAGGGCAGAATTTCGCCATGATTGTAAACCCGATGAAGGGGTAGCACAGGATGCCTGTGACACAGAGGTGATCCTAAATAGCATTACCATTGTCATTGCACCCCGCCACCCCACCGAACATGGCACAGCCTCCCATGGCTCGTCTCGGCAGGGCTAAATTTTTTTTGGAAACACTTGTTGCCTTCCTGATTTTGAAATAGCCCATACACCGTTTTTGTTTGGGAACGTTTTGTCGTGGATACCTACATAAACCAATAATCTGTCACAAGCGTAGCCGGTTACTAAATCAGTAATCTCGTCCAAGCTCAGGATTCTCTTTGATTTTTCGGACCAATCCCTGCCAGAAATTAAATTGCCGCTAGTGGAAATTCGATACAAATGTACTATGAACTTGTGCGTTACATTCGAATTCTTGTGGCACAGCCTGCGTATATCTTCCACAAGATGCTCTTTTCCTGCGTTGAGACCAAACTCAACAACCGAATTGAGAGGCAAATAATCATAACCTGGTTCCCCCTTTTCACCCGAAGAAACAGGTCTCTTAAGAACTGCAATATCCCAATTCTGTCTTCTGCTTTTGTCCAGGTTATGGGCTGTAGGGTATTCTTTTTGAATAACACAGACTTCTTCACCGTTATAAACAAAATATCGTTCAGATTGAGGAAGCATGTTATATAAGGTTAAATAGAACCTGGCATGGTGGCCGTGCTCTGTATAACATAAATACGGTTTCATAACATATTCAATACAAAACTCTTCGATTGCCTTCTTAACAAATTTTTCTATTCCCATACTTACCTCTCCTAAAACCACTTTATCCCAGAAGATAGCTTCTTACATCTTCCTGCGTTTATAATCCGTATCGATCCTTGTTTTCCAACCGCCGGAAAGGGGTCGTCTTTCCCGAACGTTGGTTATAACCTCGCTGAGCACCTGGAAGTTCAGCTGAACTCCCTCGCTGTCGGCGTGGTAATTGGCAGCATTGCCGGCATCAATTCCAAACCGGCCGGCCGTTTCCACTGCATCAATATTGGCCCCCAGAAAAATGAATTCCCATCCGTACTTCTCTTTCTGTCTTTCCACCATCCGGCGAATTTGCTCATAGGAGTACTCCCGGCTGGCATTTTCCATGCCGTCGGTGGTGATCACGAACAGCACTTTATCCGCCCGGTATTCTTCCGCCGTATGTTTTTGTACCGCTACAATTTTATTAATGGTTTTTCCGACGGCATCCAGTAAGGCTGTCGTGCCACGAACGTAGTATTCTTTTTCAGTAATGGGAGCAATGGCCTTCAGGTTAATCCGGTCATGGAGAAGCTCATACTTGTCATCAAAAAGAACTGTGGTGACAATTACCTCCCCCTCAGTCTCCTGCTGTTTTTTGAGCATGGCATTATACCCGCCGATAGTGTCGCTCTCCAGACCTGCCATGGAACCGCTCCTGTCCAGGATAAACACCAGTTCTGTCAGATTGTTTTTCATTTTCGTTATCCTCCTCCGTTCAATTTTGATCAGAGGATAACATAAACCAAACTGCCAACGGTCGCCTCCCGGGCGACAAATCAGCCTTTACGCTCCCAGTAAAGGCTGATCAAAATAAAACAGGACTTCATTGATCTCAAAGATATCGTAATTCCCGTTCCGGATGAAATACTCAATAATGACATCAAACTTTTGGCTCCGGGACAAAGTATATCCGGCCCGTGACAGCAAATCTTTCGTTTCGGCCAGATTTAGCTCCAAAGCGATGGCCAGGGCCACCGCCGTCTTCTTGCTGGGCATATAACTTTTATTGCTGCGGATTTTGGAAAACAACCGGCGATCCAGGTTGGCCCGCTTGTAAACCTCCACATCGGTTTTCCCTTTGGCGTCAATAAGGCGAAAAAGGGTCTCTGAAAAGGATTCGTCCAGGCGCCCGATCAAATCTTCCAGCCCCGCAGGCCCGGCAATCTTATACTCTATCTGCTTGGGCACGTACATAGCTTCTTTAAGAGCAACTGTTTCCACTTCCAGAAGCTCTCTTCTTGGAGGCCGGTGCCTGTCTATATAATGTTCGTCAATGAAACTTTGGATTTGGCCCAACAGTTTTTCACTTATAGAAAAAGCCGCCTTGTCAAAAACGACTAAATATACTTGCATCTCATTTTCTTTTAAGAAGTCACTGATGGCCGTAGTTGCAACTTTTAAGGCCCGGTCTTTGGGATAACCGAAGATTCCGGACGAAATCAAAGGAAAGGCAATAGAATTACAGTTATGCTCTTTGGCCAGTTTTAGGGAATTGAGATAACAACTTCGCAATAGCTGTTCCTCTCCATAATGACCTCCCCGCCAAACCGGCCCCGGGGTATGGATAATATACCGGGCCGGGAGTTTGTACCCCTTGGTGATCACGGCCTGTCCCGTCTCGCAGTGGCCGATGGCGTTGCATTCCTTTTGAAGCTCCTCCGCTCCCGCTGCCCTAAAGATAGCGCCGCAGACTCCTCCTCCCATCTGGAGAGCGGTATTGGCGGCGTTAACAATGGCATCCACCTCCATTCTGGTGATATCGTTTCTGACAATTGCAAAAGGCATAACCGGCTCCCTCCTTTTACTGCCAACTTAGAGCTGCCTAATTCCTGATTTCGAAAGCACCCAAACCCCGTTTTGATAATTAGCTGTTTTGTCATGGATCCCCACATAAACCAATAAGTTCTCACAACTGCAAAGGGCTACCGTTTCAAAAAATTCTTCAATACTCAAAATCCTTTTCGATTTCTCTGACCAATCCATCAAAAACTATGTATCGCCTGTCTTCAGGAAGTATATTGTACAGTGTCAAATAAAATCGGGCATGGAGGCCTTGTTCCGTATAACAAAGATACGGTTTTTTCACAAACTCAAGGCAGAATTCCTCTATTGCCTTTTTAACGTATTTCTCCGTTTCCACTGTCCTCTCCTTCTCCTTAACTTACCCGGTACTTAGTCTTCGTCACGCATCAATTCAACAAATATGCGGGCTATGGTGGGATCAAACTGGATACCGGCATTTTTCTCAATTTCTTTCAAAGCCAATTCTTTAGGCAATGCTTTACGATAGACCCGTTCCTGAGTCATGGCATCATAAGCGTCGACAATTGCTAAAAT
>JAAZDD010000138.1 GCA_012512955.1 Clostridia bacterium | reverse complement strand
TCACCCCAACTGGATCTTATCAATCCAATAGCCATCCCACAAGGCTGCCTGCCATAAAAAATTGCTATCCCATACTGCTTGTTCATAAAAACATTCTATTTTACTTCTGACCGAAGAAAACTTATTGTAATAATAGTAACAAGCTATACTAAGGAGGTATTGGTTGTGAAAAAATCCACCATCCTCTTGGCCGGCGGTGTCATCGGCTTATTGGCCGCAGCGCTGGTCAAGTTTGGTAACCCGGTCAACATGGGCATCTGTGTGGCCTGTTTCTACCGGGACATTGCCGGAGCCTTGGGACTCCACCGGGCGGAAGCAGTACAATACATCCGTCCTGAAATCATCGGTTTTATCCTGGGGGCATTCCTGATTGCCTATGCCAACAAGGAATTTAAGGCCACCGGGGGATCTTCGCCCTTAATTCGTTTTGTCCTTGGTTTCTTCGTCATGATTGGCGCCTTGGTGTTCCTTGGCTGCCCGTTACGCATGATTTTGCGGTTGGCCAACGGGGATCTTAATGCTCTCATCGGTCTCTTTGGTTACATTTTCGGTATTTGGGTAGGAATTCAATTCCTCAAAAACGGATTTACCCTGGGGAGAAGCTACAAACAAGCAAAAGCAAACGGTTATATTATGCCCCTGATCGCTCTTGCTCTACTTATCTTTCTGGTTATTAAACCGGCTTTCATCTATTTCAGTGAGGGCGGTCCCGGCTCCATGCATGCACCCCTAGCCTTGTCCCTGATTGCCGGCTTGACGGTGGGAGCCATCGTGCAAAGAACCCGCATTTGTACTGTGGGCGGTTTCCGGGATGTCATGCTGATTGGAGACTATCACCTGTTAACCGGTCTCATCGGTATCTTTCTCTTTGCCCTGGTAGGCAATTTGGTCTTAAATACAGCCGCTTTTAAAATAGGTTTTGTGGAACAGCCTATTGCTCATAACGACTTTATTTGGAACTTCTTGGGTATGACTTTGGCGGGATTGGGTTCAGTGTTGCTGGGTGGCTGCCCCCTGCGTCAGACTATTCTCGCCGCAGAAGGCAATACGGATTCAGCCGTTACCGTCCTTGGCCTCATTACCGGTGCCGCTTTTGCCCATAACTTCGGCACCGCAGCCAGTCCCGCAGGTGTGCCTGTCAACGGTCAGATTGCCGTAGCGATCGGTCTGGTGGTAGTCCTGGGAATTGCCGGGTTAATTGTCGCCCGGAAAGCCGATACTAAACAGAAAGAGGGTGCTGTCCTTGGCCAATAGGGTTGTAGATGCAAGAGGCAGATCTTGTCCCGAACCGGTAATCATGACAAAAACAGCTTTGGAGAAATATTCTCCTCCCCTGGAAGTATTGGTGGATAATGAAGTGGCCAAAGAAAATGTCACCAGATTCGCCAAAAGCAAAGGATTCCAAGTCAAAGTCACCGAATATGATGAGGAGTTCAAACTGGAAATCAGTAAATAATTATTTAATTTATTAGGTGAAGATTATGGAATACTGTGTCGCCACTTTTCATTCGGTGCATGAAGCACTTCATTTTGAGCAGGTGCTGAAAAAAGCCGGGCTACAACTTCAATTGATCCCTGTTCCCCGGGAAATCAGTTCCAGCTGTGGCATTGCCGCCCGCTTTGCTCCGGAGGCACGCCCCGATTTTGAAGCGGCCATTGCCCAGCACGGTCTGGAAGTAGATGAGATCCATGTATTGCAAGAAAAGCCCCGGAAGAAAAAAAGCCTGTTCAGCCTTTTGGATTAATTAGTTTTGCCATACAAAGAGCGGCTGTCGCCAAAAGTAGCTTGCGACAGCCGCTCTTATTTTTGTTTTATTCTTCGGCAGGTTGTTCCGCCGGGAAAATAATGTTTAATATTAATGCAGTCACAGCTGCCACTACCACACTGGAGTTTAAGATCAATTGAACACTCTCGGAGAAATTAGCCAGCACCGCAGGGACTGACGGCAAGCCCAATCCCAGACCTAAAGACACTGCAACGATGAGCAGTTCCCGATTGGTTAATTTCGAACGGCTGATCACTTGGATGCCGACAGAGCAAATCATGGAAAACATGACTACCCCGGCTCCCCCCAAAATACTTGGATGCATTGCCGCGATGACCGTTCCCAGCTTGGGACAAAGACCGGCGGTAATCAGAATTAAAGCTCCAATGTTAATTACATGCCGGCTCATCACCTTGGTAAAAGCAATAATAGCTATATTCTGGTTGAAAGTTGTATTGGGCAAAGTATTGAAGAGAGCTGCCAAGCTGCTACCCAGGCCATCCCCGATGATGCCACCGGATACTTCATCATCGGTAGCCTCCCGTCCTTCGCCCCCGACAGTAATTCCGTTAATGGCACCAACGGATTCAACGGTGGTAACCACATATACAACCAGCATCGCTGCAATAGCAGGCCAATGGAAAGTAGGTTTATAAACTAACGGTATCGGCAAGGAGAACCAAGCGGCGTCTGCCACCGCAGTAAAGTCAGCCTTGCCCATGAAGATGGAACTCATCCGGAACATTGCCTATGAGCACGGCGGTTACTCCGTCTTTGCCGGTGTCGGTGAGCGGAC
>JAAZDD010000137.1 GCA_012512955.1 Clostridia bacterium | reverse complement strand
CCCCGCCGGTGTTGGGAGCCGAATTGGCCGACGGGGAAATCATTATGGGGCAGAGCAAGATTGCCCGGAGCCCGAAACCTATTAAAAGAGTCTTTCTGGAGCCGGCAGATTGCAAAGCCCTGGATGAAGCGCTCCGGGCCATCAATGAGGCGGATTTAATCGTCCTGGGGCCGGGCAGCTTGTTTACCAGCATTATCCCTAACCTGTTGATTAAAGAAATAAAAGCGGCTTTGTCCGGAGCTGCCGCTCCGGTAGCCTATGTGTGTAACGTAGCCACCCAGCCGGGCGAAACAGACGGGTTTTCCGTTTCCCAACATGTGCAAGCGCTGCGCTTCCACGGGGGCCCCAATTTAATTGATCTGGTGGTGGTCAACACTGCCTTGCCTGAAGTCCAGGTTACGGAGCAGGGAAGGGCGGAACCGGTGACCGTGGATTACCGGGAGTTGCGGAAGCTGGGGCTGCAGGTTGTCGGCGGGGACCTGATTGACGAAAGGATGCCGGTGCGGCATGAAGCCGGCAAACTGGGACGCCTGTTAATTCGCTTGGTGTTATGGCAGAAGAAAAACAAAGATCGGGGGACTGCAAAATGTCCTTTTCTTCCATGGCCAAGGCGGAAATGGCCAGGGTGATGCCCAGGAGACGATGTTGCCAGGAGGCGGAGCTGACTGCTTTGCTGGGGATGGACGGTGCCATCAAGGCAACGGGCCAGGGTGAACCTGCTCTGGTCATGAGCAGCCAAAGTGCCGGGGTAGCCAGGAAAATTTTTAAACTGAGCAAGCTGTTGTTGCAGCCTTTGACCATTCAGGTGGCTGTAACCAGGAAGCGGAATTTGAAAAAACAGAATGTCTATCATGTTTTTATTCCTTACCAGGCAGGGGCGGCGGAGCTCCTTGCCCCCTTGGGGCTCCACTTTTCGGAGGACGGTTGGTCGGTAAACTGGGAGCCGGTGGTGCTGGAGAAAAGATGCTGTCGAAAGGCCTACTTGCGGGGTGCCTTTTTAGGAGGCGGCTCGGTGAATGACCCGGAAGGTACCTACCACCTGGAGGTGATCACCAGAGATCAGGTTCATTCTCAGACTATTTGCAAAGTGATGGAAGTCTTTGAACTGAACCCCCGGATCAGTGAGAGGAAACAATACCAGGTCATTTACCTGAAAGAAAGCGATCAAATTGTCCAGTTCCTCAATGTGGTGGGGGCCCACCGAGCTTTATTGGATTTTGAGAGCACCAGGGTGGTCAAAGATATGCGGAACAGGGTTAATCGTTTAGTTAATTGTGAGACTGCCAACCTGAGCAAAACCGTGGAAACGGGGGTAAGGCAGGTGGAGATGATCCGCTTGTTGGAAGACAGGATGGGTCTGGAGAAACTGCCCCTGCCTTTAAGGGAAATCGCCCGGCTGAGGTTGGAATTCCCCGATGCCAGCCTGCGGGAGTTGGGGCAGATGCTGGATCCTCCGGTAGGCAAATCGGGAGCCAACCACCGGCTCCGCAAATTGGAAGAAATGGCCCAGGAGTTAATGGAGGAGGAAGGAAGGAAATAGTTCGGGATTTCTCGAATATTTTTGTTGGACGGAGAACAGTAATTTCCCTGCCCGTCAGTGCACCGGACCGGAAAGGACGCTACAGAGCGAAATCGATAGATGGAGTGACCACAATGCGCATGGGCATCGGACTCAACTTGGAGCAAACTCAAAAACTGATCATCACCCCTGAGCTCCGGCAGGCCATTGCCATTTTGCAGCTGTCTTCCCAGGAACTGACTGAGTTT
>JAAZDD010000136.1 GCA_012512955.1 Clostridia bacterium | reverse complement strand
CCCATCGGGGGCCGCATTGCCAGCCTTAATGTCCGGGAGGGTGAAGAACTGAAATTAGGCCAAATCGTAGCCAAAGTAGTGGATGATTCCCGGTTCCGGTTGGTGGCCAAACTAACCCAAGGGGAATTCCAGAATATCCAGGTGGGGCAAAAGGTAGCCCTGCGTTTTTCCCAATTCGACGGTATTGTGGAAGGACAGGTTACGGACGCGAATTACGCGCCGGTGGCCGCACCGGCCTCCGAATTGCTGGATTCCTACTTGTCGGGGAGCAACAGTCAGGCCGGCGAGGAATATGTGTATGTTCATTGGGTGACCATTGAAGCAGACAATCCGGGGCTCGTCAGAACCGGAATGCGGGCGGAAGTGGGTTTTCCCCTGGATCCTAATGCAGGGAAAATCGATCCTTTCGCAGTCCGCTGGTCTCGCTATGCGGCCCTGGTGGAAGGATATGTGGACGAGGAAACCATCTACAGCCGGGCAGAAGCCATTGCCACCAATGTCTACGTGAAAAACGGCCAGACGGTGAAGCCTGGGGATAAAATTATTTCCCTGGCCGGGGATGATGCCCGGGAAACCATTGATGCTAAGCTTAATGAGCTCCGGGACAAGGAGGATGAACTGCAGAGTTTGTATGACCAGTATAACAATCTTGATATCCTGTCCCCCATGGACGGTGTGGTTGCTTACATAGATACAGATGTGGGACGGACTATCGGACCGGGTGAATGGCTGGGGCATATTTATAACACGTCGGATATGCGGATGTGGTCCACCATCGACGATATCGATGTATTAATGGTTCAACAGGGGGCACCGGTGAAGGTGACCGTTGATGCCCTGCCGGGCAGGACCTTCGAAGGGGAAGTGAACCGGGTTTCTACCATGGGTAGGGACCGGGACGGAGTAGTCCAGTTTGAAGTGGATATCAAGGTCGTGGGCAGTCCGGAACTGAGGCCGGGAATGAGTGCCAGGGCCTTTATCGATGCGGGGAGCGCCGAGAATGTGTTACTGGTGCCCTTGGAAGCAATATTTGAAGAAGACGGCCGTTCCATGGTGGAAGTGTTAAATCCCGACGGGACGGTGAAAACGGTACCGATCACTTCAGGCTTGATGGATTCCCGTTATGCGGAAGTGAAGGAAGGTTTGGAAGAAGGAGAACTGGTCATTACCGGAAGCTCAGCAGACATCCTGCCCAGCCAGCGGATTCAGGGTGATACACTACTGCCTACAAAACCTGATGACGACTCCGGTGATAGCGGTGGCGGCAACTCAGGCGAAGGTAGGGAGTGATGAGGATGGGTAAAGGGATCAAATCCCTCTGGGTCCGGTTCTGGTTTTCCGCCCAGATGGCCGCCCACGGCGTTTTGGCCAATCCTCTCCGGTCTGCTTTGACTATTTTGGGAGTAGCCATCGGGGTTGCTTCCATTGTGAGCCTGATGGGCATCGGTGAAGGAGCCAGGCAGGCAGTGGTGCGGCAGTTTGAAAGCCTGGGCACCAACGTCATTGTCATCAAAGCGGAAGACCCCTCGGTGACCTTGGAACCGGAACAAGCCCAGGAATTGGTGGAAAGAGTGGACGGGTTGGAATTGGCGACCCCGGTGGTCAAAACTGAAAAACCCATCCGTTGGCGGAGGACTCGCGGTAACGGGGAGCTGTTGGGAGTCAATAACCAGTTTCCGGCCATCAGGGACCAGGAAGTGGTGGCAGGCCATTTTTTCACTTCCTTTCATGTGGAGCAGCGGGCGCCGGTAGCGGTCCTGGGCTATAATCTTGCCCAGGGACTGATGGGTGGACGGAGCCCGGTGGGGCAGACCATTACCATTGACGGCTATACCTTCCGGATTACCGGGGTCCTGGCACCAAAGGGAGCCGGTCAGGCGGAGGGTATTGATGACATGATCGTGATTCCTTATACCACGGCCCTGAAGCTGGCGGGCCAGAAAACCGTTTCGGAGTTCTGGGCCAAAGCGGATGATCCTAAAGCCGCTGATTTGGCGGTAGTCCAGCTGGGCCGGATTTTCCGGCGACAACTGGGTCTGGATCAGAAAGCCCCCACTCCCGTTCCTCCCAGTCAGGGTGAGGCAGGTTTGCCCGGGGAGCCGGGCATGGAGGGAGGCGGAGTCATTATTGAGGAAGCGATGCCCGCCCCCGGTCGTGAGGAAAGCCCCGAGATACCCGGCATCAGTACCGGCAAGGACTTGATTACCATCACCAACCTGAACCAATTGGTGGAGGAAGCTGACAAGGCCAACCGGGTGATGACCCTGCTCCTGGGAGGCATTGCCGCCGTTTCCCTCCTGGTAGGGGGACTGGGCATCATGAACATCATGCTGGTGGCGGTGACGGAGCGGACCAAGGAAATCGGTGTCCGGCGGGCCATCGGCGCCAAGCAGGGGGATTTGTTGACCCAGTTTTTGCTGGAGGCGCTGTATTTAAGCGGCATTGGCGCCATTGCCGGTGTAGCGGCCGGGATTTGGGGCATCAATGTCTTTGCCCGGTATGGCTTTGAAACGGCCATCAGTTTCCAGGCCATTGAGATTTCCATCTTGGTGGCCATGGGAGCAGGCTTATTGTTTGGCGTCTACCCGGCTATTTCCGCTTCTTCCGTACCCCCGGTGGAAGCACTCCGCCGGTAATGAGACAGGGGGACAGAGACAGGGGGACGGTTCTCCTGTCTCAGCAAGAGAGGTAAAGAGGGCGAGGATTGTGCTCCTCGTCCTTTTTCGGTGCTGTTATTCTGGTTAAAAGAGACAGTAAATATACTGGATACAATCCCGGCAGGCCCTTTTCAAAAATCCTTAAATCAGGTAAAATATCAATATGGGAGTAGTATCTTGT
>JAAZDD010000135.1 GCA_012512955.1 Clostridia bacterium | reverse complement strand
GCATCAGGGTGAGCCATCTGCACCCCGATGGCGGCGGGAAAACCATACCCCATGGTGCCCAGTCCCCCGGAGGTAATAAAGGTCCTGGGTTTAAGGGTTTGGCAATACTGGGCGGCCCACATCTGGTTTTGGCCCACTTCCGTAGTAATAAAAGCCTCTCCCTTGGTCAGTTCGTTAATCTGCTGGATAATGAACTGGGCCTTCAGCCCGTTATTCTCATAGCGGAGCGGATACTGTTCCTTCCAGCCGCCAATTTGCCGGCGCCAGGAGGAATAGTCCTGTTGGAAATCCTCCAGCAAGGGCAGCAACTTATTCAGGACGTTTTTCACGTCTCCCACGATGGAAAAAGGCACCCGTACATTTTTGTTGATTTCCGCCGGGTCAATGTCTACATGAATAATGGTGGCCTTGGGGCAAAACTCGTTAACTTTGCCAATAACCCGGTCACTAAAGCGGACACCCAGTCCCAGCAATAAATCACATTCGGTAAAAGCGTAATTGGTATGAACCAAACCGTGCATGCCCACCAGACCGAGGCATAGAGCATGGTTATCGGGGAAAGCACCCTTGCCCATGATACTGTAGGCCACAGGGATCCCTGTTTTTTCCGCAAGCTTCAGCAGTTCGGTACAGGCACCGGAATTAATGACACCGCCACCAACGAAGAGCACCGGTTTCCGGGATTTTTCCAGGGCCTGAACCAATCGGGCCAATTTCTCATCCAAATGGTTCTCCGTCAATTGGTAACCTGGCAGAGCCAGTTTCGCAGGCGGGTAGCTGTCAAAAGAAACTAATGCCGATTGGACATCCTTGGGAATATCAATCAACACGGGTCCCGGACGCCCGGAAGTAGCCACATAAAAGGCCTCGTGGATCACATAAGCCAATTCGTTGGGATCCTTCACCAGGTAGTTGTACTTGGTAATGGGCAGGGTGATCCCCGTAATGTCCGCCTCCTGAAAAGAATCCTTGCCCAGCAGGCTCAAGGCTACCTGACCGGTGATGGCTACCAGGGGCACGGAATCCATATAAGCGGTAGCAATTCCGGTGACTAAATTAGTGGCACCGGGACCGGAAGTGGCAATAACCACTCCCGGCTTCCCCGTGGAACGGGCATAACCGTCGGCAGCATGAACCGCCCCCTGCTCATGACGGGTTAAGACATGGCGGATGGAAGGAGTGTGAAACAGGGCATCGTAGATGGGTAATACAGCCCCTCCGGGGTAGCCGAAGATGGTGTCCACTCCTTCTCTCTGCAGGGCCTCCAGGAGTACATAGGCTCCCGGTAATTGCCGCCCCGTATTGAAACTGTCTTTAGTCATCAATGATCGCCCCCATACTGGCGGAACTTACCAGCTTCGCGTATTTAGCCATGTAGCCTGTGGTAATCCGGGAAGGAGGAGCCTGCCATTTTGCATTCCTGGCCTGGAGCTCTCCCTCAGCCACAGCCACATTCAGGGAATGATTGGGAATATCAATTTGGATTAAATCTCCATCTTCCACCAAGCCAATGGTTCCCCCCAGCGCAGCTTCCGGGGACACATGGCCGATGGCAGCCCCCCGGCTGGCTCCGGAAAAACGACCGTCGGTAATTAGAGCTACTTTATCATCCAAGCCCATGCCGCTTAAAGCGGAAGTGGGTGTAAGCATTTCCCGCATGCCAGGACCGCCCTTGGGTCCTTCATATCTGATAACCACCACGTCACCGGGCTTGATTTTCTTGTTGAGGATGGCCTCCACGGCTTCTTCCTCCGAATTGAAGACCCTGGCGGGACCTTCATGAACCAACATGGAAGGAGCTACCGCCCCTCTTTTCACCACTGCTCCCTCGGGAGCCAAATTGCCCCAAAGGACCGCCAGACCGCCGTCGGGACTGTAGGGATTGTCCACGGACCGGATCACGGCAGGATTGCCAATTACCACATTTCTCAAATTATCCCGAATAGTAGCACCGGTAACCGTTAAGAGCTCCGTATCCAATAGACCGTGATCAGCCAACTCCTTCATCACCGCCGGCACTCCTCCCGCATGGTGGAGATCCAGGATGGTGGTCTCCCCGGCAGGGGCCAGTTTACAAAGATGAGGAGTCTTTTGACTAATCTCATTAACCAGGGTCAGATCCAGCTTCATCCCAATTTCGTGGGCAATGGCCGGCAAGTGAAGAACCGTATTGGTAGAGCAACCCATGGCCATATCGACGGCCAAAGCGTTGCGGAAAGAGGCCGGCTTCATAATATCCAAGGGACGAATGTCTTTTTCCACAAGCTCCATTACTTTCATGCCCGCCTCTTTGGCCAACCGGATCCGGGCGGAATAAACTGCCGGAATGGTTCCGTTGCCGGGCAGCCCCATCCCCAACACCTCAGTCAAACAGTTCATGGAATTGGCAGTAAACATCCCGGCACAGGAACCGCAGGTAGGACAGCCGCATTCTTCCAGCTCCTGCAATTCCTCCTCCGTCATGGTGCCTACACTGACCTGACCCACTGCTTCAAAGAGGGTGCTTAAAGTAACCTTTCTCCCCTGAAAATCTCCGGGCAACATGGGACCGCCGCTGACAAAAATCGAAGGCAAATTCAGCCTTGCGGCAGCCATCAGCATTCCCGGCACGTTTTTGTCACAGTTGGGGATGAAGACCAGAGCATCGAAAGCATGGGCTTTCGCCATGATCTCAATGGAATCGGCAATCAATTCCCTGGAAGCCAGGGAATAGCGCATTCCCTCATGGTTCATGGCGATCCCGTCGCAGACGGCAATGGCGGGAAACTCCAGGGGAGTGCCTCCGGCCAATCTGATGCCGGCTTTGACGGCTTCACTGATTTGATTTAGATGAATATGGCCTGGCACCACTTCGTTATATGCATTGACTACACCGACGATGGGACGTTGGATTTCCCTGTCAGTTAAACCGATAGCTTTCAATAAAGATCGATGAGGGGCTTTTTCCAGCCCCTCTTTCATCAATTTGCTTGGCATTCTTTTCACTCCTCATCCGGAAAAATTAGTGGGCCGTCGACCTTCGTCAACTCCCTGTACAGCTCAAGCAATTTATTAAAGATTGGGCCGGGCTTACCGTTGCCAATGATCCGGTTATCGGCTTTGACAACGGGAATCAATTCAGCAGCGGTACCGGTAAGGAAACACTCGTCGGCATTGTAAATATCATGACGGGTAAAGACAGATTCCAAAACAGGGATACCCTGCTCTGCCGCCAGTTCCATCACTGTATTCCTGGTAATGCCCTTTAGCAGGCCTAAATAGGCAGGCGGAGTAATCAGTTTCCCGTCTTTGATAATGAAGATATTGTCTCCGGTAGCTTCAACCACATAGCCTTCCTGGTTCATCATGATGGCCTCCGGCACCCCCGCCTGGGCAGCCTCCATTTTGGCTAAAATGTTGTTCAGGTAGTTCAGGGATTTAACCTGGGGATTGATAGCCTCCGGCAGGTTTCTGCGGGTAGCCACGGCAGCAATGGCCAGCCCATTCTCATATAATTCCTCCGGATACAATCGGATATTGGCGGCAATGCAAAAAATACTTGCTTTGGGACAATTTGCCGCATCTAATCCCAAATCACCTCTGCCCCTGGTGGCCACCAGCCGGATATAGCCGTCACGGAGGTTATTGCGGCGAAGGGTTTCCAACACCACTTCCTGCAATTCCTCCATGGATAACCAAATATGCAAATTAATGGTCCGGGCCGATTCATAAAAACGGACCAAATGCTCATGTAGTTTAAAGACCCGGCCGTGATAAGCACGAATCCCTTCAAAGACACCGTCGCCGTAAAGTACACCGTGATCAAAAACAGATACCTTCGCTTCTTCCTCAGGTACGTATTTACCGTCCAGATAAATGATTAAACTCATCTCTTTCCCTCCTGTTTTCTTTCATATATAGAACTGAGTCTTGAATCAAAAAACCCCTCGCCTTGGTAATCACTTACCAGGGACGAGAGGTCGATTTCCCGCGGTACCACCCTGTTTGTTGCCTCAAAGCAACCGACTTGACGTATGGTGAACATACATAGCGAAATAACGGTCGCCCAAACCGACTTTGACTACTGGGCAGCAGGCTGCCGTTCGCCAAAGCAGCTACGAGGAGAGATTCCAATTAACTCCCGGTACCGGCTTGCACCTGACCCGGCTCTCTGCAACCTAGGACATTTAATTGGCATGGCCCCCGTCATTGCTTTTCCGAAATAGATTTTAAACAATAGTATAATTTAGCCGTACGGAACTGTCAATAGTATCTTAATTAAAAAAGCTTGTTAAATTTATCTCTTGCCTGACGAAAATTGCCTAAGAAAAAAAACATAATTTACCCTTAAAGAGCTCAAAATAAAACACAACTGTGAAGGAGGGATCTGGGTGTCAATCGTCTCAACCATAAAACAAAGTCTTAGCGCCGGTGAAGACCTGGTCTCATTGCCCTTTCAATTGACCCAGGAAGCAGTTGGTAACAATGATTCCTTAACCGGTCGATTTCTGAAGCAATTCAGCCAAATCGGCCAGACTGCCGCCACCATGCCCCTGCAAATTGCCAAGAATCTCTTGGATGATGAACCTCAGAACCGGAAAACAAACAGCTCACGACCTAACCGGGAATTCCTCAATCGCTGGGAAGATGAGGATTCCGACCGGTTGGAACAACTGGGTCGCAGCTAAAATAGTAAGACCTCAAAGGGCTCTCAGGCTCTCTTTGAGGTCTTTTCCTTTTCGGACTGGGTAATCCTTAACACCCGGAGCAGCCGCTGCAACTCCCGCCGGAACAGCCGGAAGCCCCACCGCCGTTGCCACCGCCTGATTTGGCATACATGAATCCGGTCAGCCGTTGTGCCAGATCCTGGCTGCCGCAATGAGGGCATTTGGCTTCTTTTCTGCCGCTGATGGAAGTAAAAAGAGAAAATTTGTGATTGCATTGCTTACAGGTAAAATCATATGTGGGCATCTTCCTCACCTCAACTGCTATTTTACCATATTTCCGCCGGCTTTAGGCATCTGCCCGCTCACATTTTCGATTTCCTCCCGGGATACCACTCTGACGATCAAACGATCCAGCTCAGCAGCCAGATTAATTTCCCGGGGCGGTGTCAAACACTCCCATTCCGGTCCATAAGTTAACCTCACCTTTGGTCTGGTGGAGAAGCCGGGCTTGGTCTCCACCACCATTCCTCTTTCGCCTGTATTCAATTCTACCCAAGTACCTACCGGATAAGCAGCAACATTACGCAAAAAGACACTGACCACCCGGTAATCAAAATGGCTTCCCCCGGAGGCGGCTAGGAGTTCGTAGGCTTCATGAGGTGCATAAGCTTTCCGGTAAACCCGATCCGCCGTTACCGCGTCAAAAACGTCGGCAACACTGCAAATACGGGAAAACAGGTGAATATCATCTTTTTGCAGTTGATTGGGATAGCCGTTACCGTCAAATCGTTCGTGATGTTCCAGAGCCATGTGAGCTGACAACAGACTGATTTCACTTTGATTGCGCAAAATCTCAAAACCCAGTTTAGGATGTTCTTTGACCACGGCAAATTCCTCATCAGTCAACTTGCCCGGCTTATTGAGAATTTCATCGGGAATCCGTAATTTCCCAATATCATGCATCAAGGCTCCCATCCCCAGGTGACGCAACTGGGTTTCCGAAAAACCAAGGGCAATACCCGTGATCAGGGACAAAACACAGACATTCACCGAATGCCCGAAAGTATAATCATCCATGGTTCTGATGTCCTGCAAATTGACCATCAACTGATCTTTGCTGAGGAGATCATCAATGATCTTGGTAACCGTGTCCTGAAGTTTACGGCTGAGGACCATAGAGCGACCGTTAGCTGACAGTTGGGTGTTCAGAAAGAACTCCCTGACCGTCCGCGTAGCTTCAACCCTGGAGGCTTCATCGATGACATCTTCCACAACTACATCCCCGGCCAGGTCATCCTCTACATAAATGGCCCCAATTCCCAGCTTGTACAGGTTCTTGATATAACGGGGCTTGAGAATGACACCGGCGTTAATCAGGATCTGGCCGTCACTGGTATAAATTGCTTTGGCAACTTTCATTCCCGGTTTTACTGCATCTGTCGCTATCCTGTACATGAAAAAACACCACCATCTTCCATCTCAAGGTAAGTATAGCACAAAAAATACCGCCACGGCTATGCTATGGCGGTAATTCTTTCGAAACTATGTAAGTCTTGTTAATCCACGGGATTAAACAGTTTATACAGCAGCTTCATTGGGAATCCTGACCACTGCTCCCACCGGGCAGGCATTGTAGCAACGGGCACAGCGGGTACAGTTTTCCTCATTGATGGCATAGGCCAGATTGTCGTACACATAAATGCCATCGTCACGACACTCCAACTCACAAGCGGCACAAGCCATGCACTTCTCCATCTCAATCCGGTAAGTCCACTTATAAACCTTGGCCAACACCTTCGCCTCCCCACGTTAGCACTATTTGGTAAGAACTGCGATTAGTATATCAAATTCATAATTGCCAGTCAATAATAATCTTTCAGCAAATTCGAGGCAGCTGTTCCCCGGTTAACATGTCCACAATCCTTTCACCACCCACCTTGGTTTCCAAGATCACCGTACCGGGCCTTTCACCGGTCACCTCTCCAATTACTGCCGCCTCCCGGCCCTGGGCATGGCGTTGTAATAGTTCCAGGGCGGCAGGTACTTCCTCTGGCGGCAGGGCAATTACTGCTTTGCCTTCGTTGGCCAAATAGAGAGGATCAAAGCCAAACAGCTCGCAAACCCCATGGACTTGGGGCAATATAGCCAGCTTCTCTTCCTTGATCCGGATGGTCACCCCTGCCGTTACAGCCCATTCGTTCAAAGTGGTGGCCAGCCCGCCCCGGGTTGGGTCCCTCATGGCCCTGACGCCCGGCGCCTCTTTCAATAAATCCTCAAGCATTTTATTTAAAGGAGTCACATCACTTAAAACAGCCGGCGACAAGTCCAATCCTTCCCTGGCGGCTAAAATGGCAACCCCATGTTGCCCAATTGAACCGGAGAGGATAATCCTGTCCCCCGGCCTGACCCGCCTGGCGCCTAATTCACCTTGGCCCTGTGGAATCAGTCCTACACCGGCCGTATTAATGTACATTCCGTCGGCCATTCCTTTTTCCACTACCTTGGTGTCGCCGGTAATGATCTTCACTCCCGCTTCTCCGGCAGTACGGGCCATGGAAGCAGCTACTTTTTTTAGGATATTGATGGGTAAACCTTCCTCCAGGATAAAACCTACACTCAGATAGAGGGGCACCGCCCCGCTCACCGCCAGGTCATTGACGGTACCCGCTACGGCCAGGCGCCCGATGTCGCCGCCCGGGAAAAACAGGGGCTTCACCACATAAGAATCTGTAGTCAGCGCCAGCTTACCCCCGGGAGAATGGAATACTGCCGCATCTTCCAAAGGGCCTAGCAAAGGATTATCAAATACCGGCAGGAATACTTCCTCCGTCAGTTGTTTGGCCAACTTGCCTCCGCTGCCATGAGCCATCAGAATCCGGTCTTCCATGTTGTCACCTTCCATATTTGTAATATGCTGCACAGGTACCCTCCACCGAAACCATACAGGCCCCTACCGGCCTTTCCGGCACACAGGCTTTGGCGAACAAGGGGCATTCCAAGGGGGTGATGATGCCCCGCAGTACTTCCCCGCAACGGCAGCCTCTTTTGGGAGGCTGTTCTTTCACCACTATATTGAAACGCCAGGTGGCATCAAATTGGCGGTACCGGTCTGTTATTTTTAGGCCGGTGCCGGGTAGGTAGCCCAAGCCTCGCCACTGGGTACCCTCAATATCAAACACCTGCTCCATCAGCTTCAGGGCCTGGGGATTTCCTTGAGGGGGAACCCACCGGCTGTATTGAATTTCCACCCGGGGCCGTCCTTCTTGGATTTGCTGCAGCAACAGGTAAATACCCTGCAGGATGTCTACCGGCTCAAAACCGGTGATCACGGCCCCGATGCCCAATTCCTCCGGAATGAACCTGTATGGTTCCGACCCGATCACCGCACTGACATGCCCGGGGCATAAAAGCCCGTCAACCTTAACTTCACCGGAAGACAACAATGCCCGGAGGGCACCCGGAATGGTCTTATTATTACCGATAACACTGAAATTGGTCAGCTGTTTTTGCTCAGCAGTTATAATGGTAGCGGCAATAACCGGTGCCGTGGTTTCAAAGCCCACGGCAAAAAAGACCACCTCCTGCTCCGGGTGTTCTTCCGCCAGTTTCAGGGCTTCCAAAGGAGAGTAAACCACTTTGACATTGGCTCCCGCCGCTTTCAGGGTCTCCAGGCTGTAGCGGCTGCCCGGTACCCGCAACATATCGCCAAAAGTGGTCAGCAAAACGCCCGGTTGACGGGCAATTTCCATGGCCAGATCCAGCAGGTGATCGGGAGTTACACAGACCGGACATCCCGGGCCGGAAAGGAGTTTCACTTTTTCGGGCAACATTTGCCTGATGCCATGACGAAAAATGGCCATGGTATGGGTACCGCAGACTTCCATCAGGTTTACCGGACCTGTTACCAGTCGCTCAATGTTTTGGACCAGCTTTTGAGCCACCAGCGGGTCTCTGAACTCTTTATTCTGCATCTTTACACAACTCCCGCAGCAATGCCAAAGTCTCCAGGGCTTCACTTTCATCCAAAAGCTGCACTGCAAAACCGGCGTGGACCAAAACCCACTGCCCCGGTCGGGCTTCAGGAATTAACTGCAAGCTGGCTTTAGTCCGCAAATGCCCGTAATCAACTTCCGCCGTCAGTTCCCCGTCAACGGCAATAATCTTTCCCGGTACTGCAAGACACAACAAAATCACTCCCTTTGCAAAGCTATCATTGCCTGTCCCAGGGCAATTCCGCTGTCGTTGGGAGGCAGTTCATGATGAAGTAACAGCTTCAGCCCTGCATCCTTTAACTTGCCCGCTGTCCTTGCCAACAAAAACCGGTTTTGAAAGACCCCTCCTGTTAAGGCAACTTCCTTAATCCCCGTTTCCCGGCTGATCCGGAGGCAGACCGCCTGAATTATTTCCGCCAGGGTATTATGAAAGCGGGCGCTGACCACCCCTTTACCGGTACCGGCTTTAAGATCCTCTACAATTCCTTGCCAGATAGGCGCCCAACGGATTTGGATGGGTACTTCGTCGCCCAGGGCAAAGGGATAATGGGCCCTTTCCCCCGGCTCGGCAATTCTCTCCAGTTCAATGGCTGCCTCCGCTTCAAAAGCTACCTTGCCGAATTTTTCCAAAACCAGGGTTGCCACCCCGTCAAAGAGCCGGCCACAACTGCTGGTTAAAGGGGCGTTAATTCCTTTGGCAGTCGCTTCCTTGAGCAGGAACCAGTTCTCAGGCAACTTCTCCACGAAGCCAATAGGCAGGGAAGCCATCTCCTCGCCGAAGACCCGTTCCAGGTACTGGGCAGCCATGCGCCAGGGCTCTTTTATAGCCATGCTGCCGGAAGGCATGGGCAGGTAGGCAAAATGGGCCCATCTTTGAAAAGCTCCCCCGTCACCCACCAGGAACTCTCCGCCCCAAATACAACCGTCGAGACCATAGCCGGTACCGTCAAAGGTGACTCCGATGGCGGGGCCTTCTGCCTGATTCTCCACCAAACAAGCGGCCAGGTGGGCATGGTGATGATGTACACCCCGTAACCTGGTTTCCTGTTGAAAACTCAGGGCATATTTGGAAGACAAATAGTCGGGATGAAGATCATAAGCGATCACTTCCGGTTCAACGGCCAAAATTCTTTTCCCCTCTTCAATGGCAGTTTCAAAAGCCGTGAAATTCCGGTAATCTTCCAGGTCTCCCATGGGTTCGCTGAGATAGGCGCAATCACCTTTGGTCAAACAGACCGTATTCTTCAATTCCCCTCCCACCGCCAGGACAGGGGGGCCGCTGGCTTTCAGGCGGAAGCTTTTCCCTTTAAACACCATTGTCTTCATCTTTTCTCCCTGTCAACAGCCATTCCTCCAGCCAGGCTTGCCAAGGAGCGAAACCTTGTTTTTCCCGGCAGGACACGGGAAATATTCTTAACCGGGGATTAATGGTGAGCAAATCTTTGGTCAATACCTCCAGGTCCACGTCGGTAAAAGGCAACAAATCAATTTTGTTGATGATCACGGCGGTAGCCTCCAGGAAGGTGCGGGGATACTTGACCGGCTTGTCTCCCCCTTCAGCCACACTCAAGACAACAATCTTGTGATCTTCCCCCAAATCAAAAGCCGCCGGGCATACCAGATTACCGACATTTTCGATGATCAACAGGTCAAGGGAAGCCAGGTCAAACCGGGG
>JAAZDD010000134.1 GCA_012512955.1 Clostridia bacterium | reverse complement strand
CCTGGATACCGGTGGCATTATATCCCTTACTGTAAAATAGCTTGGCAGCGGCGGAAATGATCCGTTTTTTCGTCTCTTCACCTTTGGAGTTATTTTTTCGGTTCATGATCTTATGCCCCCTTATCTAAACAATAGACCGGTCGGTTTATTTTTGCAATAGTTTTTGAAACTTTTTTCCAAGTCCATACCAATAAAAAAACATAACCATTCCATTGACAAAATCATTATGGTCTATAAATTAACTGAGCAGGGCTCCTAGTGAACCGGTAAAACTAAGGCCGGCTCCTTTTTCGTGGAGTCGGCCTTTAATCTGACTTTAAGAGACTTTATACTTTTGCCCGGACCCGGTACTCAAGCAATAATTCCGCTGCCAGAGCAAATAGAAAGACAATCCAGGCGTATTTAAACCCAATCGTAAAACCTAAAACCATAAAAATCCCCACGGTAGCGATCCATAATGCTCCCGACAGCAAACCCCTTCGTTCCATCCGTCCTGGCTCACCGTACTTTTTCCCATAGTACTCGGCCCAGATTCGTTCTTCTTCCTTGACCCAGGGTTTATTCCTGTCCTTTTCGGTGAGCACTAAAAAAGCCACTAAACAGAAGCCCGGTACCCCAAAAGCAATCAGAGTGCCATACACTGCTTCCAGCATTTTCGCTTCCATAAAGTACAGCATGACGGCAGTCCCCAGACCGAAAACCACTGCCCCCACGGCCACGGCATAAAGGGCTGCTCTTTGCCACCCCATGGGCAACTCACGGGACGTTTCCTGGGTCAGTCTCAGGAACACCAGCAGCGCAACCGGTATCGCCGTAAAAGGAAGCAGGGAAGCAATAGCCGTATATAGTTCCCCTGTCGAGGCATTGACAATAAGTGCTGCAAGCAGCCCAAAGAGGATAGCCCCAACGGCAACAACGTAGCCAATGGCATGATATTTACTCATGGGCACTTTGGCATGAATGTACATTTGGCCGATGACTTCCTTCCTTTTTTGTTTGCTGATTTCCTCGGCAATTTGGGTAATATCCCCCAGTTCGGCCACCGCTTGCTCAAAGGCTTCCTCTTCCGGTATGCCTTTGTTTTGTAATTCCTTGATCCTTTCCCGAAGATTGGCCACAATTTCCTCTTTAAAATCCCTCAGTTCCTGGGTATCCTCATAATCCTGAAACAAACGGTCAACGTAAACTTGCGCCTTCATTATTTATTCCTCCTCCAGCAATTTATTGAGTATCCGCTGGGAGAATTCCCATTCCGCCTTATTCTGGCGGTACAATTCTTTGCCTTTTTCCGTGATCCTGTAGTATTTTCGCCTGCCGCCCTGGCTTTCATCTCCCCAGTAGGCCTCAATATAACCTCCCTGCTCCAGCCGCCGGTAACTGGAATAGAGGGTGGCCTCTTTCAATTCAAATTGTTCTCCCGTTTTTCCCAAAATGGTTTTATGGATTTGGTACCCGTAACTGTCCCCTTTCATGAGGATATTTAGAACAATGGTATCCGTATGGCCTCGCAACAGATCCGACGGTACTTTTGCATTCATGTTTTACACCTCGTTCTGTGATCTTCCATATATAGTGTAGATCAAATTACTGTGATGATCAAGGTACTTTGATGGAAATATTATTTCCATCATCTTCCCTTGACAGCAAATAAACCGGCAGCATATAATTTAGATAGTTAGATAACTATCTAAATATCCAAAAAGGGGTGGGAAGAAAATGGCTTTAGGTTTGACTCTAAAGGCCTTGGCCGATCCGACCCGGAGGGACATTATAAAGCTACTGAAAGAGAAAGATATGACTGCCGGGGAAATCGCTGATTGTTTTACCATTTCCAAGCCCAGCATCTCCCACCATTTGAGTATCCTTAAACAGGCAGGCCTGATCATTGATGAACGACAGGGACAGAATATTTATTACTCCCTGAATACCAGCGTCATGGAAGAACTGATCCGGTGGCTGATGAATGTCACCCGGAAGGAAGGAGGAAGCGCGGATGAAAGGAACCCCGATTAAAGTTCACTGGTGTCTTTGGCTGATAGTCGCCCTTACCTTGGTCCTGGCTACAGCCATCTATCCAAGTTTACCGGAACAAGTTCCGGTTCATTGGAATGCCGCCGGCGAAGTAGACGGTTACGGCTCCCGGTTCACCGGTGCTTTTGGTATTCCCCTGTTAAACCTGGGGCTGTTGCTGATGATGAAATATTTACCGGCCATCGACCCCAAAAAACACAACTACGAAAAATTCAAAGGTTTTTATGGCATCTTTATTTGGATTATGGTCTTATTCATGACCGGACTCTATCTCATCACCATCGCCTGGGCCTTGGGCTACCGTCCCAGCATCCCCTTGTTTACCAAGCTGGCCCTGGGCATCCTGTTCATGGTACTGGGTAATTACATGGGGAAAGTAAGGCCCAACTGGTTTGTCGGATTCAAAACCCCTTGGACCCTGGAAAATGAAGAGGTCTGGATTAAGACCCACCGTTTGGCCGGTCCCCTGCTGTTTGGGGCGGGGCTGATTACCCTGTGTTTAGCTTTCGTCAATCATCCCAGCGCTTTTTGGATTGTCATCGCTATCATCATGGCAGCCAGTTTTGTTCCCGCCATCTACTCCTATTTGCTCTATCACCGCCTCACCAAAAACTGAAGACCCAATGTAAAAGGGGTATCGTCCTTTGGCGGGCAATACCCCTTAGTCTTTCACTCCGATTTTTGCTTGCTAATTAAATCAAACGACCAAAAACCACCTTATCAACATCCAGGACAACGTTGTCGCCCGACAATTTTGAAAACTGAAGCCTGGCTGCTACAGTACCGGGAGGTGCCGTATCAGTAATACCCGTATAGATTAACCATTGGGGATCAAAACCCTCTGCTAGGGCAATGCCGAAGGTAACCAGGTTGAGGCCTATACCAATCTCCCTGCCCCGGTCATCCAGCCACAACACCTTGACCAGTGCATGACCGGTACCTGGCTCAGTGCCGGACCTGACATACTTAAGACCGCTGTTAAACAAAAAGCAGTGCCCGGCAGCATTGGCAAGGGGAATATCCTGAAAAATTACTCCCCCGTCTTCGTCAATAACAGCCACATTAGTTCCTTCGTATGCGTCAACTGAAACGGCTACTTGTGCATTCACAAAGGTCCATCCCTCATCACCGTTTTCAAAACTGGGATTCTCCACCAGATTGGCAGAGCTTGCCCTGATCAAAATGACCTGATCTAATTTAAAGAAAGTATCTTCATCCTCTATTGTCGGGGCGAACAAAATCCGGGCAGTGACTGCACCGGCAGGAGCCGGGTCGGTCAAATCCAGATAAGACAGGTAGTTATTCTGTGCTCCCAGAACACCTATGGGAAGAGCAAAGCTCAGCCCGGGGGTACCGATGGTCTTTCCGCCCTCATCGAGCCAGAGGATTTGAACCTGCAACGGAACAAATGCTCCGAAGACAAAGGCCCCAAAACTGAATAAATATGAAGAATTAGCCGGTTGATTACCAATCGGTACATCCTGGCTAAGGATACCCCCTGTGGAAGTGAAAGCATTTCCAACCCCCTCCAAGGGTGCCTCAAAATTTGGTTGAAAATCTGTGCCGGACCAATCTGTCAAACCTGCTTCAAAACCGGGATTGTCGACCAGGTTACCGGTCTTGACCGGGGCTAAAAT
>JAAZDD010000133.1 GCA_012512955.1 Clostridia bacterium | reverse complement strand
GGTTAATCCCCATAGCTTCCGCTGCATCTTCATCTTCCCGGATATACTGCCAAGCCCGGCCCAGGCGGGAGTAATGGAGGCGATAGGAAACGATAATGGCCAGAATCACCAGGGTAAAAAACAGGTAATAAAAATGGTGGATTTTAGACAGGTAAATGCCGAACAGGTAGGGCCTTTCAATACCGATTAAGCCGCTGGCTCCCCCGGTAATGGACAGGTTCCGGGCGGCAATCCTGATAATCTCCCCGAAGCCCAAAGTCACAATCGCCAGGTAATCGCTTCGGAGCCTTAAAGTGGGGCCCCAGATTACGATGCCGGAAACAGCGGAAAAGAAAACGCTGAAGGGCAGTGTCAACCAGAAATTCATCCCGAAATGAGAAGACAGGATACCGGTAGTGTAAGCACCGATGGCAAAAAAGGCTGCGTAGCCCAGATCCAGCAGGCCCGCATAACCCACCACGATATTCAGACCCAAACAGAGGACAATATAGAACCAGGTGTTAGTAAGAATTTCCAACAGGTAACTGTTGGCGAATTGAGGCACCAGCAGCGCCATTATAATCAACAGGGCCACAGTAATCAAACGCACCTGTTTTTTCTCAAAGCCAGTATAGAGAACATCTATCAAGTTCGTCCGGGTGGTTAAATTCTTTTCCGTATTCATCGGCTACATCCTCTCAATCTCGCTCTTGCCTAAGATGCCGGTCGGTTTAAACACCAGGAGCAAAATCAGAATGATGAAGGCGAAAACATCTTTCCACTCAGAACCGACCATCGGCAGTTGAGTACCCAATGCTTCCAAGAGCCCCAGCACCAAACCACCCAACATGGCACCGGGAATGCTCCCGATTCCCCCGATCACTGCCGCCGTGAAGGCTTTCAAACCATTCACAAATCCCATAAAAAAATGAATACTGCCGTAATAGACCCCGGCCATCACCCCTGCCGCCGCCGCCAGGGATGAACCGACGAAAAAGGTCAGGGCAATGGTTTTGTTGACGTTAATTCCCATCAGGCGACACGCATCCTGATCAATGGCAATAGCCCGCATGGCTTTGCCGTACATGGTTTTATTGATAAACCAGTGCAAACCCAACATCAAAGCCGCGGTAGCTACCACCAGCACTATTTGGGTATAGGTAATATACAGACCTCCCAGGGTCACACCGCTGAAACCCAGATCCGTGTTGAAGGCTTTATATTCCCCGTTGGTCAACACCATGACAAAGTTATACAGGACCAGGGAAACACCGACAGCGGTAATGAGAATGGATAAGCGGGGCGCTTTCAGCAGGGGCCGGTAAGCAACCCGCTGGATGATAACACCCAACAACCCCACCAGGAACATGGAACAGAGCATGGCGGCAATGATCCCCAGCCAACCTGCTCCTAAAGCGGTGGAAAAGATGCCCAACAAGGCAAAACCCACAAAGGCCCCCGTCATATAAATGTCCCCATGGGCAAAGTTGAGCAGTTTAATAATGCCGTATACCATGGTATAGCCCAAAGCTACCAGGCTGTAAAAAGACCCGATTAAAAGGCCGTTGACAAGTTGCTGTAGGATAATCTCTTGCAGGGACATAAGTTCATCCTTCCTGTAAAAAGCGGCCCCAGGCAGTCGACAAAGACACAGTGCCAGACCGGAATGTTTGTTTCGCTACGGCGGAGTACCTACGTGGCTTGCGGCAGCAAGCTGCCGGCGGTTGTGGCCCAACGCCCGCTCCACAAACATTCCGGCCTTAGCTGTTTGTCAGCAGACTGAGGTCAGCCTCATCTAGATGCTTCTCCGGGCGCAGTGCTTATTCGGCCAATTCCCATTTGCCGCCTTTGGCCTGGAGAATGACAAAGTTACTTTCTTCAAGAGTTAAGTCCTCTTTAAAGGCGATTGTTCCGGAGATACCTTCATAATTAGGAGTATCAGCCAGTGCCTGGATTAAAGCGGCAGGTTCGGCAGAGCCGGCCCGTGCCAGCGCATCAGCGACCAGGTAAATACCGTCATAGGCCAGTGCAGAGTAAGGACCGGGATCTTGGTTGTAAGCAGCTTTGTAATTTTCAATGAACTCCTTAGCTACAGGCATGTATTCCACCAAGGGGTTGGTGGTCACATAAACTCCTTCGGAGGCCTGACCGGCAATTTCTAACAACTGCGGCGAGTTGGAGCCGTCACCGACCACGATGTGTCCCGTATAGCCGCCTTGACGCAGCTGCTTAATCAACAGTCCCCCGTCAGCGAAATAAGCGGTCCAGTAAACAAAATCAGGATTCTTGGATTTGATGCTGGTTACGATGGAGGAGAAGTTTTGTTCCCCTTTGTTGACTACTTCCATGGCCACTACCTGGTTACCGGCAGCTTCCCACAACTCCTTGGTAATCTTGGCCAAGTCCTCGGAATAGCCGTCACCCTGGTGCACCAGAGCAATCGTCTTGGCACCTAACTTATTGAAAAGCTCTACCGCCTTTTCCCCCTGGTGCAGCCCGGTACCGTTAATCATGAAGGCTTTGCCTACGTTTTCATCAATTAAACGGGTGGAGTTGGCAGCGACAATCACAAAGGGAATGTCGGCATCGGCATAAATTTTAATGGTGGGCAGGGTAGCACCGGAACAATAACCGCCCACAACGGCCACTACGTCTTCCGAAACCAGCTTGGAAGCGGCCGCCGTTGCCTGTTGGGGATCGCAGGCATCGTCCCCGCTGACCATCACTAATTCTTTGCCCAAAACGCCACCCCTGGCATTGATCTCATTCATGGCCAGCTTGGCCGCGTTCTCCATGTCTTTGCCATAGGTAGCTTCTGAACCGGTCAAGGGCACCATAAAACCAATTTTCAACTGGCCGTCAAAGCTGGCACCCTGTTCACCGCCCCCGGCAGATTCTCCCTCGGAGGCCGGTGGTGTAGCCGGGGGAGCCTGGGTATTGCCGCCGCAGCCCGCCACTCCC
>JAAZDD010000016.1 GCA_012512955.1 Clostridia bacterium | reverse complement strand
GTCCAGGTTGGTACAGTAAAACTCATTGACCCCCAGTTCATAAGCTCTTTTCAGGGCCTGGGGCAGTTCGGAGACCGTGTCCTTGGTCAGCATGTAGGAGACCTTAATGGCCGGTTGTTTAGCTTTCCGTTTTTTCTTTTCCTCTGCAAGCATTCCGATACCGGTGAGGATTTGCTCCAAATCCGTGTTTCTGCGTACCCGGTTATGGGTGCCAGGTTCGGCCCCTGCCAGGGAAACGGAAATCAGATCCACCCCTGCCTGAAATAGGGAGGCAACGGTGTCTTGATTTAGATGGGTACCGTTGGTGGTTAAGCCTACTTTGACACCCTGTTGGTTGGCCAGTTCAGCCATTTTCCATAAATCCGGATGGAGGAAAGGTTCCCCCCAGCCTTGGAGATAGACCCAACGGGTCCAGGAAAAATAGGGAAGCAGTGTCTCAAAAAGCTCCAAGGAAAGGAATTGGGGATCACCAGGCTCCTTATCATAGGTGGTGGGACAAAAAGTACAGTTTGCATTGCAGGTTGAGCTTACCTCAACTTGAATCGCTTGCAGGAACCGCTCCGGTTCCTTTTTCCTGTTGAACAATTTTGCCAGGAAACTCATAGGGATCACCTGCCGTAACGCTTTAATTTTATTGGAACTTATTTCACTCCACATAAAAATATTCGGCGATTGTGAAATTTTTCCCTGCCAGGAACGTGAAAAATTTCATAATCTTATTAATTACCGCCCCGCCAAAAAAGTGGTTGCCTTCTGGATTGGTTGCTGGTATACTTAATTACACAAGTAATGAACCAAGGCGGTGATGAGGTGAAGCCTTTCCTGGATGAATCGAAGCCTATTTACGTGCAAATAGCAGAATGGATTGAAGATGATATATTGAAAGGCAACCTGGCTGAAGGGGAGCAAGTCTATTCCACTAACCAGTTTGCCAAGATGTTTCAGATTAACCCGGCTACGGCGGCCAAGGGCATAAATTTGCTGGTAGAGGAAGGAATACTATTCAAAAAGAGAGGGATCGGCATGTTTGTGGCGGAAGGGGCCAAAAAAATGATTATAGATAAACGGAAGCAGCGTTTTGTGCAGGAGACAATCGCGGAGTTGTTTCAGGAGGCCAGGAAGCTGGGTATCTCCAAGGAGGAATTGCTGATCTTGATTAAGGAACATGAAGGGGGAGAGAGCCGGTGACTTATGCAGTAGAGACACGTAATCTCAGCAAATTATTCGGTAAGACCAAGGCATTAAGTGAGGTAAGTATTGCCTTGCAGGAGAATAAAATCTACGGTTTGCTGGGCAGGAACGGTGCCGGCAAGAGTACTTTATTAAAACTGCTTACCGGCCAGCTTTTTCCTACCACCGGGGACATTAAATTGTTTGGCGAGACACCTTATGAAAATGCCGGTGCTTTAAGTAAGGTCTGTATCGTCAGGGAAACGGGTACCTTTTTAAAAGATATGAAAGCAAGAGACGCCCTGAAAGTTACTTCTTCCTATTACCCCAACTGGGACCAGGGACTGGCTGACCGCCTGGTCAAAGCTTTCAAGCTGGATTTGAAGAAAAACTATAAATCCCTTTCTTTGGGTATGAAATCTCAATTAGGTATTATTGTCGGCTTGGCCAGCCGCGCCCCCCTGACGATTTTCGATGAGCCTTATATCGGCCTGGATGCTCCCGGCAGGCAGTTGTTTTACGATTTGCTGCTGGAGGAGTACGGGGAAAAGCCCAGGACTTTCATCCTGTCTACCCACCTGATTGACGAGGTGGCCAACCTGTTTGAGGAAGTGATCATCCTGGAACAGGGGTCGGTGAAATTAATCGAGGAAACGGACAAAATCAAGGAAAGAGCTTTCTTTGTCAGCGGCCCCCAAGGAGAAGTGGAGCGGAGAGTAAGGGGTAAACAAGTCATTTACCGGGATACATTGGGCAAAACGGCAGTAGCGGGGGTTTATGATCAATTGACACCGGAGGAACGCAGTGTCCTGGAAACTGCCGGGCTTGAGGTGAGCCCAATGCCCTTACAAAAGCTGTTTATTTATTTAACTGACGAAAGAGGTGAAGGGGATGTCTAGAGTAGGTCAAGGGATCAAGGTCCAGTACCTGATTATGAAGCCGGGGTTTATCGTTTTCTGGGGTGTTATCCTGGCCATCATGGCCTTTCAATATTTGATCTTCTTTTATTTCACTCCTCAAGGAACCGGCGTTACCCCCGGCGTGAAATCCGTGGTTGGCGGTCACTTGCTGGCGGTGGTTATTTTCATGGGAGTGGCCACAGGGATCCAGTGTTGGGAAGCCTTCCCCTATTATCTCAACTTGGGCGGTACCAGGCGGGAGTTTTGGCTGGGCTGCACCGTTTTTAATTTTTTGCTTTCTTTAGTGATGGCAGCAATCCTGGTGGGACTTTCCTTAATCGAAAGAGCGGTCTTTGTCTTCTTCGGCTTGGAGCATTCGTTCATGTTTCGGGCGGAAACCATCGATGCGCTGATCGTGTTGAGTACTTTAGTGGTGAATTTTGTGGTGATTGCCGCCGTAGCGGCCGGTGTATTCCTGCTGGTTTCTGTATTATACCGGTTTAGCTGGAAGCTGTTGTTGGTACTGGGCGCGGCCTTTCTGAGCGGCATCATGCTGTTCCCGGCCTTCAATGACTGGTTATTTAAAGTAGTCGAATATGTGATGCTGGCCGTATTTGATGAAATCAATCAGGAAACGGTGATGGGCGGGCTGGCGGTCTTCTCTGCGGTTTGCTACCTGCTGGCTTATCCTTTACTTAGAGGAAGTCAAGTAAAGAATTAAAATGAGGTGAGGAAATGCGGGAAGTTCCTTTTCTGTCTATTGAAGGAATCAAATGTGGCCATGCCCAGGATCTAGAGAACGGAACCGGCTGCACCGTAGTCCTGTGCCCAAAGGGGGCTACCGCCGGGGTGGATGTTCGTGGCGGCGCCCCCGGCACCAGGGAATCGGATTTGCTGGATCCTGCCATCCTGGTGGATCAGGTCCATGGTGTGTTCCTGGCGGGAGGCAGTGCTTTCGGTCTCAATGCTGCCGCCGGGATCATGAAGTACCTGGAGGAACAAGGGGCGGGCTTTGATGTGACCGTGGCCCGGGTGCCTATCGTCACCGGAGCCGTCTTGTTCGACCTGATTGCCGGCAGCCCCTACGTTCGTCCTGATGAACAGATGGGTTATGAAGCCTGTGTTAACGCCAAAAGTAAAGGAGAAGTGCTGGAAGAAGGCTGTGTCGGCGCCGGTACCGGTGCCACCGTCGGCAAATATCTTGGCCCTCAATACGCCAAGAAAGGGGGCCTGGGTACGGCGGCTTTTCAAGTGGGGGATTTGATTGTGGGGGCCGTGACCGCCGTCAATTGCTTGGGAGATGTGGTGGATCCGGCCACCGGCCGGCTGATTGCCGGCATGTTGGACCAGGAACGGAAAACTGTTGCCGGTACAGAGCAAGCCTTGTTGGCCGCAGCGGAAAACGCTGCCCGCACCAATTTATTTAAAGGAAACACCACCATCGGCATTGTTGTGACCAATGCCAGGCTGACGAAGGGGCAGGCTAAAAAAATAGCCTCCATGGCCCACGACGGCTTTGCCCGGACGATTATTCCTTCCCACACTTTCGTGGATGGGGATACCCTTTTTGTCCTGGGGACGGGAGAGGTGGAAGCGGATTTAAATGCCCTGGGTTTGTTGGCGGCCAAAGCGGTAGCCAAATCCGTAGTCAACGGGGTGACCAAAGCCCGTAGCCTGTACGGCTTTCCCGCGGCAGGGGACCTCTAGGTATCCCAAACCGGGCAAAATTAGAGCTCCTGCCTCATAATCAAGATTGGGGCGGCAGGGGGTCGGCATGAAAGACAAAAACCGGACCGCCGGTTGGGTAGTTGTTTCCCACCGGGAGTCCGGATTTTATTATCCAATATTTGAACCCTCAAGAGCGGAGGCAACTGGTGGATAACTCCAGGTTTTTTTCCAATTCTTCCTGTAGGACGGCACTTAATTGGTTGATTTTCTTCAGTTCGTAAAGGATAAAGGCTCCGGTTAACAGGACGGAAAGAACGTCGGCGATGGGGGGAGTCCGCCACACCCCTTCAATACCCCAAAAACGGGGCAGGATCAAAAGCAGGGGAATTAAGAGCAAAACCTGCCTGGACAAGCTGAGTACCGCCGAGTGGAGTGCCTTGCCCACAGCCTGGAAGTAGCCGGCACAGACGATTTGAAAACCGACGATGGGAAGCATCAGAAAGAACGTTTTCAAAGCATGGGTGGTCAGCACCGTCAATTCCACATCAGTTCCGGTAAATAAGATGACTAATTCGGTAGCCCAAAGCTGGATGACCACAAACCCGACTACGGAGATGACCGTCCCGGTCACGGCGGCTTTTTTCAAGGTTTCCTTTACTCGATGATATTGTTTGGCTCCGTAGTTATAGCCGATAATGGGCTGGGCCCCCTGGTTTAAGCCGATCAGGGGCATGAACATGATGGTGCCGATGGCTGTGACAATGCCCACTGCGGCAAGGGCCAGATCACCGCCATAATGCATCAGTGTCCTGTTAAGAATGACGTTTTGCAGGCTGTTAGCCATTTGCATGGCAAAGGGAGAAAAACCGATGGCCACAATACTGGTCAAGATGGGAAGCTGGGGCCGGAAGTTTTTCAGCCGCAGTTTGACGATACTTTTTCCGCCCAGGAAGTAACTCAAGACCCAGAGACCGGAGACAAATTGAGCGATAACGGTAGCCATGGCTGAACCTTTAATGCCAAAGCCCAATCTCATGACAAAAAGGTAATTCAGGACAATATTAACCACTGCCCCCAGTATTTGAGTGGACATGGCTCGAGTTGGGTTGCCCTCTGCCCGGATAAAGTTGTTCATCCCCATACTGATGGTGGCGAAAACAGCGCCAATCATAATCACTTTTAAGAATTCTTCAGCGTATGGAAGCACCGTTTCATCGGCACCGAAAGCAAGCAGGATTGGCTCAGCGTAGATCACAAAGATCACGGCAAAAACGGTGGACAGGAGAATAAACATGGCTACCGCATTACCGGCTATTTTTTCCGCTTCTTCCACCTTTTGCTCACCCAGCCGGATGGAAATGAGAGCGGTAGCTCCAATACCGATCAACATGGCTACAGCCATCATGATAATCATGATGGGAAAGGCAACGGTAGTGGCGGCAATGGCGATATGGCCCACTGCCTGCCCTAAAAAAATCCGGTCCACGATATTGTAAAAGGAGCCTACCAGCATCCCCACAATGGCAGGTACGGAGAATTTAAACAATAAGCTGCCTATATTTCTGTCCCGCAATTCCACTGCACGATTCACAACAATTCACCTTCTTTACACTCGTTTCATAAAATCGACCACATACCTGAGACTGGTGAAGAATTTGGCCAGCTCTTTCTCATCCACATCCTGGAAAATTTCCATCAGGGTCTCTTGATATTTCTCAAACATTTGATTCATCTCTTCCCGGCCGGCAGCGCTCAAGGACAAACGATATTTCCGCCGGTCATCGGGATCTGGGGTGCGGATCACCAGTTCCATTTGTTCCAACTGGTCAATGATGGTGGTTAAGCCGCCTTTTTCGATATCGATCAGCTTGCCCAATTCCGTAAAGGTTAAGCTGTCAAATTGATATAAGATATGGATCGTCTTAGCCTGGTTTTTGGTAGGCCCGGGCATAAAGCCTTTTTTGCGGCGAAACCGGCGCCAGAACTTGGCGTGGAAACTCCCCATAAAACTAAAGAAAAGCAAATGCAGTTCTTTGGCTTGCTCCTTATTCATACAGGTACTCCTTTAGCGGTACACTCCTTAATTTTAGTTAGAATTCGTACAATAGGAATTCTAATATGCTTTGGCCTCAAAATCAAGAGCATTGACTTGTTGCATGAAAAACATTTTTTCACAATCGCCGCCGTCCAAAGATGCCATTGAATTTTGGAGGGGAATGGTATTTCATAACGAATTAAATTCCAAGGAGGCTGATGTTTAAATAGCTATTCGGATACATGCCATGGGAGGATTTTCGATGACTCAGAGCATGCTTTGGAATAATGAGAAAGAGATACAGTTTTTCATAGAGGCTTTAAGGAATTTTGCTTCACCTGAACAATTGTTCTATAGGCTGGAACAAGGTTATTTTGCATATGTGCCCAAGAATGTTCGTGGGGAAGGACAGACTTTACAGTCCAGAAATTCATTGATTGGAAAGTTTACGGAAAAATGGACCAGAGATCTGTTTGCTCCAATAGCTAATCGATTAGGTTTATATGCAATTAACGGTGTCATTTGCAACGAGATTGGCTTGTCTAAAAGATCTAGTGCTGACCTAGCTTTTTGTACCACAGAGGCGGTGGAACAGAGGCCCGAAAATATCAAACTTATTTTTGAAATCAAAATGAGTATTGTATCAAATTATAAGATGACCGATGACAGCGTAATTTCTTTCGTTGGTGATTACAAGACCCATAAAGGAAATCCTTCCCTATTGCGGTCGGATTCGATGTTAAAGGCCATTGGCAAGGCAATCAATATTAGGGTTTCCGGAGTTGGTTCCACAAGAATCCCCATCATTGTGCTGGGGAACAGCCCGATTACGGACAGCTATCTCCATAAAGTGGATTTTCTTAATACCGCCGGAGTGATCCAGGGTTTCTGGTCTTTAAATCCCCGGCCAACAACTTCAGCCCATGTTCGCCAAACACCGGGGTTAGGTTTTCGAACCATCGAAAATATAGAAACCCTTGCAGAACTCACCAGTGAATTAGTTCAGCGAGAACTGAATTATTTTTCTTCAATGATTTCTAAAACCAAGCTTGGAGAGTTCATCAGATTGGCAAGCCAAGAGAGTACGGATGAGGATAGAGCAGAAAAGTTTTTGCAGCTGATTAATGAGGGAGGTAGGCAGTTGTGAGGCAGTTTAATAGAAAAGGCACAGAATCCAGCTCCTTTGGCACAAGTGGCCGGATCAATCATGATTCTTCAAAGTTTTATAATTCACGACTCTATAAAGAACTAAACCAAAAGAAAAGCGTTTCAAAAGTTACTAATGAATTTCCCACGGAGCTATTAAATACCATTATTCATAGCTCATGTGAGCACATGAAAGAGATTCCGGACAATTCGCTGCATCTAATGATCACTTCTCCTCCTTACAATGTATCGAAGGATTATGATGATGATTTATCTTTGGATGAATACTTGAACTTGCTGGAAAAGGCTTTTTCGGAAACATACCGGGTTTTGGTAAACGGTGGCCGGGCTTGTGTCAATGTTGCAAACTTAGGCAGGAAGCCGTATATTCCATTGTCCGATTATATTTCGAAAATGATGATTGATATTGGCTTTAATATGCGGGGGGAGATTATTTGGAATAAAGCAGCCAGTGCCAGTCCTTCAACGGCCTGGGGCAGTTGGCAAAGTGCCGCCAATCCCACGTTAAGGGATATTCACGAATATATCTTGGTTTTTTCCAAAGGAGACTATAAAAGAGAACGTAAGAAAGAGGAAAGGGAAAAGAAAAGGGATACTATATCAAAAGAACAGTTCATGGAATGGACTAAATCAATCTGGACCATGAATGCGGAAAGTGCCAAAAAAATAGGCCATCCGGCTCCTTTTCCCGTGGAACTGCCCTACAGGTTAATCCAGTTGTACTCCTTTACCAATGATATTGTCCTTGATCCCTTTATGGGCAGCGGTACTACGGGGGTGGCTGCCTTAATGTCAGACAGGTTTTACATTGGCTATGAAATCAATGAGGAATATATTCAACTGGCAGAAAGAAGGCTGGAACCATTTAAAAACCAATTGAAGTTTGAATAAAACCGGCACCCTAGGATCGAGCAGCATTCCAGCGCCAATCCTGGCCGGGTTACCTCAGCCTGAGGCAAATTTGAGGGTTTCAGGATCAGATATAGTAATATAAAAATTTGGAAAATCAGTCTTTTTCCAGGTGATAACAAATGATATAATGTGGACAGGGTGGCATGTCCCAAATCGGTCTGGGCAGGGGGTGCTGATAATGAGTAATGAGGAGTTTCAAAGGTTGGTATTGGAAAAACTCTCACATCTGGATGAACGGCTTAAAGGAATGAACACCGAACTGAAAGGGTTGAACAACCGGCTTGAACGAAATGAGCAGTTGACCGCCGACCTGATCCGAATTGTGGGGCATACCAATGCCATGGTTGAAGAAATGCGGGCCGATATAGACGTCATGAAAGCTGACATCGATGTCATGAAAGCTGACATTGAAGAAATAAAGACAGAACAGCACCATTTCGCCTATAGTCTGGGCAAACAAAGGGTAATAGCGGAAGGTTTGCTGGAACGCTTTTTGGAACATGATGCGGATATCAAAACATTGCGCAAAGCCCTATACTTACATGATTAACAAACTAAGTTGACAGTCTTAGAAACACAGGAAGAAAATACTCCTGTGTTTTTTCGCTGTTCCGGGG
>JAAZDD010000132.1 GCA_012512955.1 Clostridia bacterium | reverse complement strand
TTGCCAATACTGTCGGTGAATCGCCCCGTGACCGTGGTCATGGTGATTATGATTATCCTCCTGTTGGGATTTGTCTCTTTAAGTAATTTGTCCATGGATTTGTTTCCGGAGCTGAATTTGCCTATTATCATTATCTACACCGAATATCCCGGTGCCGGTCCGGAAGAAGTGGAGAACCTGGTTACCCGTCCCTTGGAGCAGATGGTGGGGACGGTGAGCGGTCTGGAAGGGATCGAATCCGTTTCTTCGGTGGGGACGTCCCTGGTGGTTGTGCAATTTGGCTGGGGCGTGGATATCAACCAAGCGACTATTGATCTCCGGGAACAGTTGGACCTGATCAAGGGCTTCCTCCCGGATGAAACCGGGGAACCCATGGTGATTAAGATGGATCCCAACCTCTTTCCTATCGTGCAGATTGGGGCTACCAGCGATCTTGATTCAGCTGCATTCAAGAGTTTACTGGAAGACAAAGTGGTGCCCCGCCTGGAACGGATTGAAGGGGTTGCCTCCGTCAGTCTGACCGGGGGAGATGTGCGGGAAATCAGGTTGGAAGTGGATCCGGCCAGGCTTTCTTATTACGGCCTTGCTTTACCGCAACTTTTGCAGGCGGTCCAGGGGGATAACATCAACCTCTCCGGCGGTACCGCCGGAATCGGCAATCAGGAAATGCTGATCCGCCTGAAAGGGGAATTCCGGAGTTTAGAGGATTTGGGTAATGTCAGCGTGACCACTCCTCTGGGCACCATGGTCAGACTCAAGGATTTAGGGGAGATTGTGGACGGTTATAAGGAACAAACCTCCCTCAGCAAGTTGAACGGGCAGTATGCCATTGGCCTGGGTGTCAGCAAGCAGACGGACGCCAATACGGTGCAGGTGTCCAGGGAAGTAAGGAAAGCCCTGGCGGAACTCCGGCAAGATTTGCCGGAGGGCACCCAACTGCAGATCCTTCTGGATCAGGCCGAGTATATTGAAATGACCATTGACAACATGGCCCAGAACATGATCATCGGGGCCCTGCTGGCAATGCTGATTTTATATATTTTTCTCCGGAATGTGCGTACCACCCTCATTATCGCTTTGTCCATGCCTATTTCCATTGTAGCTACTTTTACCTTGGTCTATTTCGGGGGCATCAGCCTCAATATTATGTCCTTGGGTGGCCTGGCTTTAGGGATGGGTATGCTGGTGGATAACTCCATCGTCATCCTGGAAAACATTTTCCGTCACCGGGAACAGGGATGGGGTCTAAAAGAAGCGGCCGTTGACGGTGCCGGGGAAGTGTCCATGGCTATCACCGCCTCTACTTTGACTACCTTTGCGGTGTTTTTCCCCATCGTTTTCGTGCAAGGCATTGCTTCCCAGTTATTCCGGGAATTGGCCCTCACCGTATCTCTTTCTTTGGCGGCTTCATTGCTGGTGGCTGTAACCCTGGTACCCATGTTTTCTTCCCGGATGCTGAAGGTCACACCTTTAGATGAGAACGGGGTGGCCAACGGGAACCGGATCAATCGTGATTCCCTCTGGTACCGGGTCATGTCCGGCTGGGGAAGAACGTTGAAAAGGCTGGAAAACAGTTATGCCAAGCTGCTGGCGGCTTCCTTGAGACGCCGCCGCCGGGTGATTGTTATCGTTACCTTGCTCGTCTTTGGCAGTTTGGCTTTGCTTCCGGTGGTGGGGGCAGAATTTATCCCGGCCATGGACCAGGGTAATGCTTTCATCACCATTCAAATGCCCTACGGCACCAAGCTGGAGGAAACAGAAAGGATTACCGCCAGGGTGGAAGAAATCGTTACCGCCATTCCGGAAATTGAGCTGGCTTTTTCCACCATTGGAGCCGACACTACCGGTTTGGGAGGGAGCGGTCCGGCAGAGAATGCCCGGATCGATCTCATCCTGACTGATTTGTCGGAACGGACCCGTAGGACTGATGAAGTTGCCAACGAGATTTGGAACAAAGTAAAGGACATTGCCGGAGCGGAAATTACCGTATCCGGCGGGGATGCGGCAGCCATGATGGGTCACTCCATGTCTCCGGTGGAAATTAGGGTGGAAGGTGACGATCTGGCGGTTCTGTCGGAAATTGCAGAACAGATCAAAGCCTTGATGGAGGCCGTTCCCGGCACCAGAGAGGTGGAAATCAGCCAGGAAGAAGGCCGGCCGGAGCTGGAAGTGGTTGTGGACCGGAGCAAGGCTGCCCAGTACGGTATCAGCCCCGCCCAGGTTGTCTCCACCGTGCGGACGGCGATGCAGGGGCAGACCATTACCCGTTTCCGGGAAGGGGGAGAGGAAATTGATGTGGTGGTCATCTTCCCCAAAGCGGACCGGGAAAATCTGGCGGACCTGAAAAACATTGAATTACTTTCTCCCACCGGGGCCAAGGATCCTTTGGGAGAAGTGGCTGATTTGAATATGGGGCAAGGATTGACCGATATCGGGCGCAGCAATCAGACCCGGTTTATCTCCGTTACCTGCCAGGTTTTCGGGCGGGATTTGAACAGTGTGACCCGGGATATTACCGCCGTCCTGGATCAACAGCTGCAACTGCCTGACGGTTACAGCATCAGCACCGGTGGTTCAGCTGAGGAAATGGCTGACGCCTTCGGCAGCTTAACCAAGGCACTGCTTTTGGCTATAGCTTTGGTCTACATGATCATGGCGGCCCAGTTTGAGTCTTTCCTCCACCCCTTTGTGATCATGTTTTCCATGCCGGTAGCCATTGTCGGGGTGATCCTGGGTCTCTTAGTTACAGGCAGTACCCTCAACGTCATCTCCTTTATCGGGATCATCATGCTGGCGGGGATTGTGGTCAACAATGCCATTGTGCTGGTGGACTATATTAATACCCTGAGGAAACGGGGACTGGAGACCAGGGAAGCGATCATCACGGGAGGCCGGACCAGGTTAAGACCCATTTTGATGACTGCTTTGACTACCATCCTGGGGATGCTGCCTTTGATGTTTGAAATGGGGGAAGGGGGAGAAGCGGGTGCTCCCCTGGCAGCAGCCATTGTGGGGGGATTGGCTACCTCAACGCTCTTGACCCTGGTGCTGGTACCGGTGGTTTACAGCATCTTTGATGACTGGGGCCAAAAACTGATGAACCGTAGAAGGAAGACGCAGGGGGACGCTTCTGTTACTTCTGTTCAAAGTTAAAAGCCGGTGTTGCAAAATATGAGGGAGGGCATGTGAAATGTGGAAAAGGTTTGTAGCAATTGTAACCCTGTTGGCTTTGTGCTTGTTGCCCGGTTTACCGGCGAGAGGGGAGGAACCGGCAGCAGGGGAAACTCCGGTCATCCCGGCGGGGCAGGCCGGCGAAGTAGCTGTGCTGGAATTGAGTCTGGAAGAAGCTATTGAAATGGCCTTAGCCAATAACCCGGAAATCCCGCTCAGTGAAAATGCGGTGGCCAAGGCCCAGGTGGCAGTCAGAGAGGCCAAAACGGCAGCGGATGCTGCTGAACAGGTGCTAGAAAATCCGCCGGATATCCCCGGTATGTATGATGCCTTAAATTCTCTTTCGGCCAAGTATGTTTTGCCCCGTATGGCGGAAATGGAGCTGACCTTGGCTGAGTTGGGTGTTGATTTTACGAAAAAAGTCTTGATGATGAATGTGGAAAAGGCCTATTACGATGTGTTGAAAGCAGAAGCTGATGTGGCCAATAAAGAGGCGGCATTGGAACGGGCCAGAGAGCAGCTGCGGCTGGCGGAAGCCAGTGTCGCTGCCGGTGTGGCTGCCAGAAGCGACGTCATGGGGGCCCAGGTAGGAGTGACAGCCGCGGAGGTGCAACTGGCCACAGCCAAAAATACGTTGGATGGGGCCATGATGAGCCTGGCCCAGGCTTTAGGCCGGGACTTGACGGAAAAGTACGTGCTGACCACCAAGTTTGAGTATGAACCGGCGGAAGAACCGGATCTGGATGCTTATCTTAATGAATTAATGGAAACAAACCTGTCGGTGGTAGGAGCCAGGGAGGGTTTGGCCATTGCAGAACTGCAGTTGGAGCAGGTAGCCAAAGTTTACACTCCTAATGTTTACACTTACCGGAAAGCACAGTATGACCGGGACGAAGCCAAGATCAAGTATGACCAGGCTAAGACAAGTCTGGAGTTAAATGTCCGCCAGTCTTACCTGAACCTGAAAACGGCGGAAAAGGCTTATCTCCTCTTGGAGGAAAACGTAAAATTTGCCGAGGAAACCGCCCGGTTGGCGGCTCTCCGCTATGAGGCGGGAATAGCTACCCGGCTGGAAATGGAAAAGGCCTACGACCAACTAAACGAAACGGAAGCTCAAAGACTGAGTATGCTCTATAACTACAACCTGGCTAAGGCCCAGTTACAGTACGGCGTTTTCATCGGCGGTGGTACAGGCGGCACCAATGGAGCTGGTTTCTAATGTTTCAAAAAAGTGATAAGCGGTCTCAAATTTTCCAAGCGGCTTTTAAACTCTTTGCCCAGAAAGGTTTCTTTCATACCACCGTGGAAGAAGTGGCCCAGGAGGCCGGTATCGGCAAGGGGACGGTTTACGGGTATTTCGCCAGTAAACAGGAATTGTTGAGACAAATGTTGATTTTTGCCACTGATTATTATTTCGACACATTTTTCCGTGTGGTGGAAGGAAATGGTGGTTTAAAAGAGAAATTAGTTGCTATTGCCAAAGAGCATTTCCGGTTTTTTAACGAACACCGGGAGATCGCTAAAGTGGTTCTCTATGAGCATCGTTACATTACGGATGATCTGGGAGACTGGCTGATCGAAAAGGAACAGGGTCGTATCCAGTACCTGGTAGAATTGCTCCGGTCAGCGGCAGCCAACGGGGAAATCCGGGTGGTGGATTTTAAAATGGCCGCCCGGATGATTACCGGCGCTCTTTGGAATCTGGGCATGGAGGCAGTCATTTCTTCCTTTTCGGGTACGGAAGAGGAGTTGGCTGAGGGGATTATTGATATTCTCTGGCTGGGTCTCAGCCGGCAATGAACAATGGGAACAAATGGGCCCTTTAATTCGTCAACATAGCTATGGTTATGGATAGCCTGCTCGGGGTAACCGGTCCAGGCTATCCCGTTTTTAGGTTAATCAGGCAGGAAAGGAAGAGGTACATGGGGGCTTTTTCCGGTAACAGGTGTTTTAAAACAAGTCTGGTTCTGGTGCTTATTCTGGTCTTCCTCTTGAATACCGTCATCCCCGCTTTCGCCTTTCCTGATGTTGAAGAACATTGGGCCCAACAGGATATTACTCTCCTTACGGCCAAAGGGTTAATCGGCGGCTATCCCGACGGCAGTTTCCGGCCGGAAAGGGGAGTGACCCGGGCCGAGTTTGCCCGGATGTTGATTTCCGCCCTGAATATGGAGGAAAGTGCCTGGGCCCTGGAAGGGGGCAGCCAGTTGTTCCGGGACGTGCCCCTCACCCACTGGGCCAGGGTTTACATTCAACTGGCCTGGGAGCTGGGCATCGTGGCCGGTTACAAGGACGG
>JAAZDD010000131.1 GCA_012512955.1 Clostridia bacterium | reverse complement strand
GACCGTGATTACTGCCATAAACACACTTCCCTTCCAAATTTTGCACATTACTTGCTAATAGCACTATATTCGCCCGTGTCAATTTCTGCCACTTGCTCCCATAGTTCCGTAAGTACCCTGTCCTTTTTCCTTTACTCTTTACTGATTTCAGCAAAGCCTTCGAAGCAGGCATGGCAATCCCCAAACGGAAATTCGTTGGGTTTGCAGGGCTCATCAAGGTTGTCAACAAAGATGTTATTGCCGGTATCTCTTATATTGAAAGGAAGGTTGCACCTCAATTTGTTCTTATAGATGAAGTTCAACCGGGTCAGAGCACTGAGAAAAATACCCGCATTGGTGTTGTGGCTGATCCTATTCTGCTGAAAGATGCCGTTGTCGCCGGTGCCCACGACGGCCAGGCCCTGTAGGAGACTGCCTTCCACTTTGTTTTCCCCAAAGAAGAGGTTAGCAAGATCCGCCAGGAAAGAACCAACTTCACCGTTGTCTTTGATTATGTTGCCGATGGCTACAGCATTGCCGGTGGTATTGATGTTCAGGCCGCCTATTCTGTTGCCTATGAGGATATTATCAAGCAGGAGGTTATTGCTCCCGGCGCTGTACAACCCATAGGCGCCGTTATTGACGGACACATTGCCGGCAAACACGTTGTCACGGTCATTCTGTAAAAAACATTCAAATCCGTCATCGGCACACAAGGTGGCCAGGTTTGCAATGATCCGGTTGTTCACACTGGTGAAAAACACCTGGACTCCCCGGAAGACATTGCAGATTTCATTTCGCCACAACAGGTTATCCCGGCTGGAGGCTACCCCAATGCCATTACCCTGCATACCATTAATTTTGTTCCCCACAATCCGGTGCCCACCGCCTCCGGTGATCGATATACCGGTACCGCGATAATTCATCATGATCAGACCGTCCACTTCCACCCCGGTAACCCCATTCAGGATAAACCCGGTCAAAAGAAGACCCATGCCATTGAACACAGCCTTTTTTCCCTTGGCCACAATCCGGAGATAATCCTTTGACACCACCACTGTTTGAAAATATTCGCCGTCTTCAAGCACCAGCACATCTCCCGGCGAGACATTATCTGAAGCGATCAGCGCGGAAAGATCGGTGGCAGGTGTAACGGGGATCACCGCCATACAAAACACTTCCCTTCCAGATATTTCATTTTACCTGTCAGTAGCACTATATTCACCGCCTGTATCCCCTGCCACTGACACCCAGTACTGATGCCCTTGCTTGGGTCGTTCGCCGGCTATGCTGTCCAAAAAATGCTTAAGACAGATGCGGCAATCCTCAGCTTCAAGTTCATGGGGCTTACACGGTTCTTCCCTATTGTCGAGGTAGTTATTGCCACCGCTTAAATCGCGAATATTGGCAGGCAGATTGCACCTCAGTTTATTGTCAAAGACAAAATTGGCCTCAGTAGTAGGATGAAGGGTGATCCCATAGTCTTTGTTAAACTTGAAAATGTTGTCCTGAAAGATACCGTTATTAATTCCGATCACGGCGATGCCGTCCCGCAGGTTGGCTTTGACGTTATTGCCCCCGAAAAACAAACTCTCCTGAGCGAACAGAAAACCGCCCCTGTTCCTGTTGTCTTCAAGAACATTGCCGATAGCTATCGAATTGCTGCCGGGTTCGAAGCCAAGCCCGCCAAAGGCGTTACCCGCAAGCCTATTGTCTACCAGCAAGTGGTTGGTTCCGGCGCAATGCATACCAAAGCCTCCGTTATTGATGGCGGTATTTCCGATAAACACATTGCCACTGTCATTTTGGGAAAAAATCTCAAAGCCGTCCAAGATACACAAAGCGGCCAGGTTTTCCAGGATCCGGTTGTTAACGCTGCCGAAGGACAACTGGACGCCAATAAAAGTCCGGCAGATTTCATTTTTCCACAGGAGATTTTCCCCGGAAGAAATGACAGCAAAGCCGGTATCCAGTATCCTGTTAATCTTGTTCGCTACAATCCGGTGGCCGCCGCCCTCTTGAATTCTGATGCCATTTAAACGGTAATGCATAATGGAGATCCCGCTGACCTCCACCCCGGTAACGCCATTCAGGATAAAGGCAACCTCCAGAATGCTCTTCCCGTTAAACACCGCTTTGTTTCCTTTGGCAACAAGCCGGAGATTGTCCTTGGTTACGTCCACCGTCTGAAAATACTCACCGTCTTCCAGCACCAGTACATCTCCCGGTGACACATTATCTGAAGCAATCAGGGCAGAAAGATCCGTAGTAGGTGAAACAGGGATAACTGCCATTAGAACACTTCCCTTCCAGATTTTGCACATCTTTTGCTACTAGCACTATATTCACCGGTTCCATTTCCTGTCACATGCCCTTCTGGGCTTCCGGTGGTGCTTGCCGGAGGTTGGAAAACAAAAAGCCACCTTTTGCTCCGGTGGCTGGTAAAGAAAGATTGTTATAATTAATTACAGGTTAAAACAGTGATTGAGGGGTCCCCGCCCCTTGCCCAGATCCAGATTGGCTTTAATGGCGCCGGTAATGTACGCCTTAGCCCTTTTTACGCTTTCGGCCAGGCTGAGGCCCATGGCCAGGTTGCAGGCGATGGCCGAGGACAGGGTGCAGCCGGTCCCATGGGTATTGGGATTGGCCAGCTTGGGAGCTTCGAACCAGAAAGACTCTCCCCCAGTGTAGAGCAAGTCATCGGCACTGTCCTCGAGATGGCCTCCCTTGAGCAGGACACCTCCCGGCGTCAACCGGGCCAGGCGTTCTGCGGCCTTGACCATATCCTCCCTGTTTTTGATGGAAAATCCCGTCAGGTTTTCGCCTTCCCGGATGTTGGGAGTAATGACCGCCGCCAGGGGGAACAAATGGGCAATCAGCGCCTCGACGGCGTTATCTTGAAGCAATTTGCTGCCGCTGGTGGAAACCATGACCGGATCCACCACAATGTTCTCCGCCCGGTAATCCCGGAGTTTCTCCCCAATCACTTTGATGAGTTCTGCATTGGCTACCATACCTATTTTCACCGCATCGGGCCGGATATCCTCAAAAACGCAGTCAAGCTGCTGAGCCACGAATGCGGGGGATGCCTCCAGGACACCATAGACACCGGTAGTGTTCTGGGCGGTTAAGGCGGTGATGACACTCATGGCGTACATTTTGTGGGCAACGATTGTCTTGATGTCGGCCTGGATCCCCGCACCGCCGCTGCAATCGGATCCCGCAATGGTCAATACTTTTTTCACTGGATCACCTTCCAATCAGCAAAGGAATGAAGATAATAATTGGCAACAGCCTTGATTTCTTCCCACTCTCGGTGGGAACTCGGGTCGTAAACTGCGGCGACCAAGAGCCCTGCCTCTTTGGCACTCCTGATGGCATGAAGGGCATCTTCAAAAACAACGGTTTTCTCCGGGGGAGTTTGGAGTTTGGCCAGGACTTGCCGGAAAAACTCCGGGTTATCCTTGCCCCTGCCTGCTTCCGAACAGGTATAGATGAACTGGAAGTACCGGGCTACACCCAGCCTGGTCAGAGCCGCCTGGGCCAGTTCCCGGTCAGCGGCCGTGGCCACGCACATTCTGACCCCGTTGACCGCCAAGCTTTGAAGCAAGGCCAGTGCACCGGGTTTCAGGGGCACTTCCAGGCGATATTTGCTCTCAATTAAGGCCACGATTTCCCGGATGATCTCTTTTTCCGTGCCGGGCAAGGATAATTCCACTTTAAGATACCGGGCAGCCTGTTCCAGGGACATGGTGCGCAGGACCGCATTAATGTCTGCCGGCGGCTGAATGCCCTTATACTCCAAGTAGTCTCCGCCCAGTCGGTCCCAGAAGGGCATGGTGTCCAGCAAGGTGCCGTCCAGGTCAAAGATTGCTCCTTCAAGCTTCATGGCGGACCACCCTGGAGGCAACCTGCCTCAGCCCTTTAACAGCGAAGCCAATATCATCCTGGGCAAAGATGGCGGAAACCACAGCAATGCCGGCAATGCCGCTGCCGGCCAGTTTGATAGCATTATCCTTATTGATGCCGCCGATAGCCACCACCGGGATAGAGACAGCCGCACAGATCTCCTTTAAGGTTTTCAGGGAAACCGCCTCGGCATCAAGTTTGGTGGAGGTAGGAAACACGGTGCCGACACCGATGTAATCAGCGCCGTTTTTCTCCGCCTGGAGAGCCTGTTCCACCGTTTGGGCGGAAACACCGAGGATTTTATCCGGACCGATGAGCTTCCGGACTTCCTGTGCTGCCAGATCCTCCTGGCCTACATGAACCCCACCGGCGCCGCAGGCCAGGGCCACTTCCACGTTGTCGTTAATTACATAAGGCACCCGGTACCGGTCCGCTATCTCTTTTATTTCCCTGGCCAGTTCCAGAAATGGATGGTAATCAAGGTCTTTTTCCCGCAATTGCAAAAAGGTCACTCCCGACCGGAGGGCTTCTTCAACGGCTTCGGCAAGGGACCGCCCTTTTAACCAGGTACGGTCAGTAACTGCATAGAGGAGCAAGGAGGATTTATCTAATTTCAATTCTCAGACCTCCCTCCAGGGTTTGAGCATCCAGTTTGCTGATGGCATCGATGAGGTAGGTGCGGTAGGAGGAGGTACCTCCGTCCGTTTGGACTAGCCGATTATAGGCCAGTTCCCCGCTCAGGCCCATGGCGCAAACCGCCGCAGCAGTAGCCTCCAAGGGCCGCTCAGGGTTGGCGGCATAATAGGCGGCAATAAGGGCCGTTAGCATACAGCCGGTACCGGTGATCTTGGACATCATGGGATGACCGTTCCGGATCACATAGGCTTTGTGGGCTTCAGCCACAAGATCAATGGGACCGGTAATGGCTATGATGGATCCCGTGCCGGCACTTAATTTCTTAGCAAAAGATATGGTCTCAACCAAGTTCCGGTCGGTGACCACATCGCTCACATCGGCATCCACTCCCCTGGTAGTTCCCTTCCCCTTGGCAACGGTTTTTATTTCCGAGATGTTGCCCCGGATCACGGAGAACTTCACTTCCTTCAGCAGTTTAAAGGTAGTTTCCGTACGCAGACTTGAGGCACCGGCCCCTACCGGGTCAAGGACTACGGGATGGGAAAGCTCATTTGCTCTTTTCCCGGTCTTCAACATGGAGGCAATGGTTCGTCTGTTCAGGGTGCCGATATTGAGGACGAGGGCGTTACAGATGGAGGTAATCTCCAGGGCGTCTTCCTCGTCGTCGGCCATGATGGGTGAACCGCCACAGGCCAGGAGGACATTGGCCACATCGTTAACGGTGACATAATTGGTGATACAATGGACCAGAGGGGTTTTCTCGCGCACATTGTTCAGGATCCCTTCAAACATGTCAGAAACCTCCTTTAGTAAATAATTGACTATGATTCTTGAGGAAGAAGCAAACAAGGCCACCGGGAAAAACAATGGGAAGTGCCCAAAATAGGTACTTCCCATTAACTACCTTAACAATGATTTCCCTACGTTGGCATTATCCAAATCAGGTTCTAAGGGTCGAGACTGTAATCGCCTCCTCTCAGCCTGCACACAAGCTCCCCTAACAGTATTCTGTTTTGTCCAAATCATATCATGTAGACCGCCGGCAGTCAATCATTTCCACCGGCAATGCCCGGACAAAAAACTTAGATTCCACTCTCGCCAAAAGGGAAGAATATGTTAATATTAGGTGGAAAGTCATGTTCAGCTTTTATATGCAAATAATAAATACGTAAATATTTGTTATTTCACATTGGAGGTCACCTGATGATCAGTTTTTTGAATGATTACAGCGAAGGAGCCCATCCCCGGATTTTGGCAATGTTGGCTCAGGCTAATTGGGAACAGAATGAAGGCTATGGACAAGATGCGCATAGCCAAAGGGCAAAAGAGTATCTCAAACAGGCAGTTGGCAGGGAGAATGTGGACATCCATTTTTTAGCGGGAGGAACTCAAACCAACCTGGTGGTCATTTCCTCATTCTTAAGACCCCATCATTGTGTTATATCTGCTGAAACAGGACATATCAATGTCCACGAAACCGGTGCCATCGAGGCTACCGGTCATAAGGTGGTTGTGGCACCGGGGGAACAAGGAAAACTGACCCCGGAAGCCATCCAAACAGTAATCGATTACCACACGGATGAACATATGGTGCTCCCGAAGATGGTTTATATCTCCAATTCCACAGAACTGGGCACCGTCTATACTAAAGCGGAACTAACTGCCATTCATGAAGTATGTAAAAAGAACGGTTTACTCTTGTTCCTTGACGGGGCTCGCTTAGCCTCTGCCTTAACCTGTAAAGCAAATGATCTGACTTTAAGTGACAAAGCCCGGCTGGTGGATGTTATCTATCTGGGCGGGACCAAAAACGGTGCCCTCCTTGGGGAGGCTCTGGTCATCTGTAAAGAGGAATTAAAAGAGGATTTCCGCTATTTAATCAAACAAAGAGGGGCGCTAATGGCAAAGGGTTTTGTCATCGGCATCCAATTCGAGGCCCTGTTTCAGGATGACCTCTACTTCCGGTTAGGCAAACATGCCAATGACATGGCCGAAAAGATAGCGGCTATCTTGAAAGACTACGGTTATTCCTTTTATGTCCCTCCCTGTACAAACCAGCTGTTTCCCATCTTGCCCGGGGAGACGGTGGACAAGTTGGCACAGGAGTTTAAGTTTTATATCCAAAAGAAAATAGATGACCGGCATTATGCCATCCGGCTCGTTACCTCATGGGCCACAACCCAGGAAAGCGTAGACCGGTTACGGCAATTTTTTGCCGGTGCCTGCTCGTAAGCCCCCTAATAGACAATAAATTAGTTATTGAAAAAATACTCAACTTTGCTATAATAATTACTAGCAGCCCTTAATGATGAGTGCTAATAGTAATATAGAAGGAGCTTCTGGTTTCTTTTTTGAAGTTGGGGGTTTTTTCTTTCTATATTCCTATTTGGAATCATATATTTGCTAAAAACTCCCAATGTGTACCGGGAGTTTTTTATTTGATTGGTTTTAACAACGGGAGGTGGAGCAGGCAAAGCTATTTTAGGTTAAAGCAAAGGAGGCGATACAAAACAATATCGTAGTAGCGGAGATTCTTAGCCAATGAATTACAGGAAATCACCATTTCGTTATTCACTGTTCACTACACAAGCAAAAGGAGGTATTTCATTGGGTAAAATCAATGTCGCTATTGCAGGTATTGGAAACTGTGCCAGTGCTTTATTACAAGGAATTGAAATGTACAAAAACTCACCGGAGGACTCCATCGGGCTGATGCATTATAACCTGGGAGGTTATACTCCGGGCGATGTTAACGTAGTTGCCGCCTTCGACGTGGACAAGAGAAAAGTAGGAAAACCCTTAAAAGAAGCCCTCTTTGCTAAACCAAATTGCACTAAGGTCTTTTACGACCAACTGCCCGATTACCCGGTAACGGTCCAAATGGGCCCGGTCATGGACGGGGTATCAGAACATATGGCCGATTATCCTGAGGACAAAAGCTTTGTGGTAGCTGACGAAAAGCCCTGCGACGTAGTCAAAGTTCTCAAGGAAAGCGGTGCGGAAATCCTCATCAACTATTTACCTGTCGGTTCGGAAGAAGCAGTTAAGTTTTACGCTGAAGCATGCCTGGAAGCCAATGTAGGCTTCATCAATGCCATGCCGGTTTTCATCGCCACCGATGAAACCTGGGCAAAAAGATTCCAGGACAAAAACATCCCCATTATCGGTGACGATGTCAAGAGTCAGGTTGGGGCGACCATCATTCACCGCACCTTAACCAAGCTCTTTGAAAACCGGGGCGTCATTCTGGACCGGACTTACCAGCTAAACTTCGGCGGAAATACCGATTTCCTGAATATGCTTAACCATTCCAGGCTCACTTCCAAGAAAAAATCCAAAACCCAATCGGTACAATCTGAATTAAAAACAGCTCTCGACAGCAACAACATCCACATTGGTCCCAGCGATTATATTCCCTGGCTTAACGACAACAAAATCTGCCACATCAGGATGGAAGGGAGAGGCTTTGGCCATGTTCCCCTCACCGTGGATGTCAAATTGTCCGTAGAAGATGCACCCAATAGCGGCGGTGTCATGATCGATACCATCAGGTGCATGAAGTTAGCCTTGGACCGTCAAATAGGCGGTATTCTATACTCCATTTCCGCTTATACCATGAAATCACCACCGGTGCAGTACACGGACACTGAAGCCATGAAAATGGTGGAAGAATTTATTGAGGGTAGGAGAGAAAGATAATGCGAGGGGTCATCCTGGCTGCAGGAGAAGGAAGCAGGCTTAGGGCCTATTCCGACAGGCCCAAGCCTCTTATTCCTCTCCTGGGCCTTTCTTTAATTGAAAGAAACATTCTGGCTTTAAAGGAATGCGGTATTAACGAAATCCTCATTATCACCGGTTGTTACGACGCTGAGATCCGGGATTATCTGGGGAGCGGCCGGCGGCTGGGTGTCAGCATTGAATACCTGCATAATCCCCAATGGAAGCTGGGCAACGGAGTCTCAGCCCATACTTTTCAACAGGCTTACCGGGAAAATGAAAAATATATTTTACTGATGGCTGACCATGTCTTTGCGGTTGATTTATTGCGGGCTTTCATCAAAGAAGCGGAAAAGCTGGAACAGGATCGGCTTTTACTGGCCGCTGACAATAGATTGGACCAGGTCTATGATGTGGCTGAATGTACGAAAATTATGGCTGAGGGGGGGCCCCAAGCCAAAAGATTGGGTAAAGGACTGAAGGATTTTAACGCCGTGGACTGCGGCCTTTTTGCTGATTCAGGGCTGTTGCAAAAAGCCCTGGCCCAGTCCATAGACCGGGGCGCTTATGCCCTTACTGACGCCGTAAACCTGCTGGCCGCCGAGGGAAAAGTCAACTTGCATTATGTGAATCACTACTGGGTGGACGTGGATGACCCTGCCGCCTATCAGCACTGTGAAAGGGTCCTCCTCCGGTCCCTGGTACCTCCCAAAGACGGTTTCATTTCCCGCACCGTTAACCGTAAATTCTCCCTCAGGATCACCAGACAACTGGCTGCAACGAAAATAACCCCCAATCAAATGACCGTCATTTCTTTTTTAGTCGCTGCCGCGTCAGCAGCTTCCTTCGCTTTCCTGAACCCCCTAATAGGAGGTCTCCTGGCCCAGCTCAGTTCCATCCTGGACGGAGTTGACGGGGAAATTGCCCGGCTGAAATTTTTACAAAGCAGCTACGGAGAAATGTTTGATTCCATTTTGGATCGCTATGCCGATTACCTGATTGTACTGGGTATGGCTTTTGCCTGGTACAGTTCCACCCATCAGACCACCGCCGCCATGCTGGTAAGTGCTGCGGCCCTGACCGGATTGCCCCTGTCAATGCTGTTCAAAGAAAAATACAGGAAACTGACCGGCAAAGCCTATGTGCCGGAAATAAATGACGGCAGGTTACATTACCTGCCGGCCAATCGTGACGGTAGACTGTTCATCATCATGTTGGGGGGAATCTTCAATCAAATACCGGCTGCCCTCATCTTACTGGCAGCCGTCACTCACCTGCAGTGCCTGTTCAGGCTCCGGGCGGTCAGAAGGGTTTTGTAAGCCCTTTCCCGGCCTGGCCGGACAGGGAATGGCTTTTCTCCGGGTAAAAACATGGTTGGCCACCTGCAGCTCATCCAGCATTGCCAAGGCTTCAGCAATACCCTGGCCCAGTTCATCGGGCGCATGGGCATCTGAGCCAACGGTAAAGACCCGGATACCTGATTTCACCGCCAGCTTCAAAATCTCTGTGGAGGGGTGAAATTCCTTCAGACCCCTCCGGCGGCTGGAAGTGTTGATCTCCAGCCCCATTCCCCGGCGGCTCAATTCCGTAAATACCGGCTCGATGGCGCCCCGGTGAAGGGTATGGACAGCAAGTCCCAAATAGTTGAAGCCATAACGCCTGTAAAGATCCACATGGGCGATGCAGTCAAAAAAGCCGGTTTTAACCGCTTCCGACAACAGACCGAAATACTCATCCCGTACCTGGGCAGCAGTCCTGCTGCCGAAATAGGACGGGCTTTCTTTTTGGGAAGAAATAGAAATATGTTCCAGGCAATGGATGGCCCCCAGGATAAAATCAAAGGGATAATCGTGGACAATTCGCTCGATCTCTTTTTCCACACACGGGCAATAGCCGATCACCAGCCCCGCCTTCACCGCCAGCGGGGAACTTTTTAACTCAGCCTGCATCCGGGTAATTTCCGCAAAATAACTGTCCAACCAGTTGAAATGGCAGGCAGGGCGTTTTTCCCCGTTGACCATGACAAAATTTCCCTTGTCCCGGCGCTCCGGATCCAGTTCCAGGTGAGTGGTGAAACAAATCTCCGCTAACCCTAAATCCAACGCTTTATAGCAATAATCCTTGATGGCAGCGGGAGAGGCATCGATGGAATAATTAGGATGAACATGATAATCGGTCTTCACCTTGTCCATGAACTGCTCCCTCCTTTAAATCCCTCCCCCGGCAGGGCTTCTGTATAATCATACCATATCAAGGATTTAAGAAGAAATCAAATCGCAAATTCTTTCCGCCTGGGACCGGAGATCAATTCCGTTGGCAGCTTCAATGACCTCCAAATATCCTTCACAGATACTGCCCGCTCCGTTCAGCACGCCGCACAATGCTCCTACCAGAGCGGCTATGGCAGAGGTTTCATCACCGATATTCACCCCATCATAGATGGCAGGCATGGCCTGCCCCTGGTGGGCGATAAAAAGGCCGATGGCTGTAGGAACCGTTTCCGCAATGGCAGGACCGCAACCGATTAGGTCCCGCAATTCCTCCATGGGACGCCGGCTGTATTCACCGCCCCGCAGCACCACTTCTATGGCCATTTCGATTCTCTTGGTAACCGACGGCCCCGGATAAATCCACACATCATCCCTTTTTCTGGCCAGGGCTTCGCCGTTTTTTGCCCCGTACACTGCCGCCTGTACCATGTCATAGACGCCGGTTTGACCGGACATTCCTTTGCTGATTGCAGCGGCAATGGCACAGGCACCGGAGATACTAAGAGGATCATCATGGGAAGCCATGGTGAGTTCAATGGTATCCGCGATGGTTTTTTCCACATCATCAGGATTCAACAATCCCACCGGATAAGCTTTCACCGCCGCCCCATTGGAAGACAGGGCATAATAATGTCCCTTGAAAAGCTTGTTGCCCAATTGTCCAGCGTAAGCCCAGGTACCCATGGTCTGGACCTCATTGAGACGGTTAATTACCTTCCGGGTAGTCATACCGGCAAAGGGGCCAAACCATTCACTCTTGCCCCATTCCAGCAAAGCGTCCTCTCCTAGCCGGCGGCTGGCTTTACCTCCGGCCCGGAGCAGGTGATTGGTGAGGACATAGGGGATGCTGAAAGCATCGGTAATCTGGCCGGGATTCCGTCCTGCAGCCGGCACGTCCTCCGGCGGGGTTTGAAAATCCCGCACCCTTCCGCCAAAGATTTGTTCAATCTGCCGGGTGGATTTGGTTTCCGTGGCTGCACCCATGGCATCACCTACTGCAGCGCCAAGGAGGCAACCCAGCACTTTTTCATAGATTCCCGGTTTCTGTCTCATCTTAGCGGCCTCCTTTTAAGCGTTCTCCGGCGATGGCGGTTATCTCCCGGGCCAGGCCACTGATATCCAATCCGTTGGCGGCTTCCATAGTGGGCAGGAAATGCTCGGGAAAGGCAGCGGCGCCTTTCAAGGCCCCGGCAATGGCACCGGTCATGGTGGCTACCGTATCCGTATCATAGCCCACATTAACAGCACCGATGACGGAACCAAGGGCATCCCCCCCATTGGCGGCGAAAAGGCCCACGGCGGCAGGAACAGCTTCCGAGATATGCAGACCGGTGCCCACTCGGTCACCGATTTCCCGCATTTTCTCCTCAGGAGTTCCATGGCCCAGGCCGATTTCAATGGCCAGTTCCAGACGACGCACCACGGAAGGTCCCGCCACATCCCGGGCCACTTCCAGCCCCAGTCGCTCCCCTTCCGTTGCACCGTATAAAGCCGCCTGGAGCACATTATAAACGTCCGCATCCTCCAGCACGGCACGGCTGACGGCACAGGCCACGGCGCAGGCTCCCGAAATGGCCAGGTAATTGTCATGGGTAATCATGGTCACCGTTATGGCATCGGCAATAGTTTGGTCCAGGTTACCGGGATTGAGCAATCCGATGGGGGAAATCCGCATGGCGGAGCCGTTGGTGGCTTGACGAGCCACCAACTGGACTCCTTTGGTTTCCCTGATCTCCTCACCCTTGAACCGGCGGATGGCCAGCCGGGTGGTGGGACCGGCAAAGCGATCGAAAAACTGGGGATGCTCCGACCAGCGGATCAGGGCCTTCTTGACTGCCTGTTGGTCAACCACGCCCTGGTTGTCCACAATACTTTTGGCCAGAAAAAAAGCGGAACTGAAATCATCGGTAAATTGGCCCGGTTTATTGCCGGCCCCGAAGGTATCCGGAGGCGGTGTTTCAAAATCAGTAACCAAATCACCGAAGTACTCGATAATTTGCTCGGTGGTCCGGGCCTCGGTGGCTGCCCCCATGGCATCACCGGCACCGGCTCCGATTAGGGCCCCTAAAATCCGATCGTGAAGATTACAAGCCAAAAGTAGTACCTCCTTATTTCCAGCCTTCGAGGGAACCGACATTCTCCTCAGTGACCAGGAATAAAGGTGTCCAGATGACGGCATCATCAAAGCTGTGGCCTTGAATCGCTTTCAAGGAAGCCAGGAGTCCCGCTTTGCCGAACAAATAGGGGGACATGGCCACCGTAGCGTCCAGTTCACCTGCTTCGATGGAAGCCTTGGCTTCTTCGATAAAGTCCACACCCACCACGATTACCTGATCTTTCACTCCTTTATCTTTAAGAGCTTCCACGGCACCGAGAGCCATAATGTCGTTGCCGCAGGTTACCCCGACGATATCGGGATTGGCGTCAATCAAGGCACTCATCACATCATAGGCAGTTTGACGATCAAAATGGGCAGTTTGGACAGGCAGTACCTCCATCCCTGCTTTTTCAAAAGCTTCTACGGCCCCGTCTCTCCGGGCATCACTCTGGGTAGCCCCCGGAATTCCTTCGATGACGGCCACTTTGCCTTTGCCCCCGGTTTTTTCAATGATATACTCGGCTCCCAGAGTTCCCTGAGCTTTGAAATCGGAAGTGATGAACGCGGCAATTGACCCGCCAGCTGCTGCTAGGGCATCTTCATCAACACCGTTCCCCACTGCAACCACTGCCACATCATTCTGGT
>JAAZDD010000015.1 GCA_012512955.1 Clostridia bacterium | reverse complement strand
TGAAAAAAGTGATCGCTTTTGTCGGCAGCCCTCGTCAAGACGGCAATACGGCGGCTTTGGTGGAGGAGGCTGTGAAAGGAGCCCGTAATGCAGGAGCGGAAGCAAAAGTCTACTACTTGGAACAACTGCAGTTTAAGGGTTGCCAGGGATGCACCACCTGCCGGCAAAAACCGGAGTGTGAACAGCAGGATGACTTCACCCCTATTATCGCAGAGCTTAGCGCTGCCGACGGCATCATCATCGGCTCCCCCATCTATATGTGGCAAGTATCAGCTCAGACCAAAAAGCTATTCGATCGCCTTTACCCTTTAACCGGGCCGGATTTGACACCTCGTTTCGGCACCAAAAAAACGCTGATGATTTATTCCCAGGCCAATCCCCATGCAGACAGCTTCCAGGCTTATTTCAACCATACTGCTAAAATGCTGGACAAATTATTCGGCTTAAAAATTGTTGACACCATAGTGGTTCCGGGAGCAGTCAGCCAGGATATGGCGAAAAGTAATCCCAGTCTGATGATTAATGCCTTTACAGCAGGCAGAAACTTAGTCAGCTAAAAGATGGGACCGGTCTCACGCCGTCCCATCTACAAAGCTCTGAATATTTCTTGCTTGAAATGACAGCCGCCGGCCAAGATGCGGTCAATACCTCTAATTAGGCTCTCCTTATCCTGGGGCAGGGTTCCCCGCAGGGATACATAATTGGAAGCATGATTGCTGCGGAAAATACAATTGGTAACATTGGTGTTTTCAAACATCAGTCTCGTTTCCCGCATCACTTCTTCCGGTGCCAATAATTCCACTTCTCCTTGGTCTACCTGCCTTTTCATTTCCGTGCCGTCCACCAGCATTAAAGTCAATAGTCCTATGTAATGAGGATCCATGGCACTGAGTACCTGTCCGGTCCTGATGGCATGTTCCCGCCATTTGGCCCTGCCCCCCAAACCGGAAATAACCGTCACAGACAGTTTAAGACCACTCTCCACCGCTTTCCGGCCGGCCTCGATAGCCTCCTGGGCGGTAACCCCTTTCTTGACGGCGGTCAGTATTTCATCGCTGCCGCTTTCCAATCCCATGTAAAGAATGCCCAGTCCCAAATTCTTGAGTTCCCGGAGCTCTTCCATGGTTTTCCTCATAATATCTTTAGGAGTAGCATAGATCCCCACTCTTTCACACTCGGGAAAGATGGCTTTGATTTCCGTCAGGATGTTCCTTAGCCTGTCAAAGGACAGACAAAGGGCATCACCGTCAGCCAGGAAAATACGTTCCACCTTGTTGTAGTAGGCCCGGGCAAGTTTTAAATCCTCCACAACCTCCGCCAGGTCCCTTACTCTGAATTTTTCGTTTTTATACATACCGCAAAAGGTACATTTGTTATGGGCACAGCCGATGGTTACCTGAACAATCAGGCTGTAGGCTTCGCTTGGGGGGCGGAAAACATTCCCCTCATATCTCAAGAATCATACCTCCCTGTCCGTTTTCTTGGCAGCCAATTTACCTTGGCAACTACAGTATAATCCAAGCGGCGGAAAAAATAAATAGACGGGGATAACCCCGCCTATTTCCCGCCGGCTCTCGATTTACTGGGTCACTACTTCTACTGTGCCGCCGGCCTGTTTAATGCTGTCAAATAAGGGTCCGAAACCGTTGTGGGCTTTGTCGATTTTGTCGAAGAACGGCAGTCTGATGATGAAGCAGATACCGCTGGGGGAAGTTACCTCCACAATGCCAAGCACGTTGA
>JAAZDD010000130.1 GCA_012512955.1 Clostridia bacterium | reverse complement strand
GGGGGGCTAACGTAACGGTAGTGGAAACCGGTGCCATTCCCCGGGACAATTGCTGCAGAGCCCAGGGTGAATGGAACGGGTTTGATGCGAAAACAGCGGCAGAATGGTTTCACCGTCAAGGTTATCAGGTATATGCGCGGGAGGAAGAGTAAAATGAGAAAAATATGCGCTCTTCTTTTATGTGCGGCACTGATTCTTTCCCTAGCCGGCTGTAATAACGATACTCAGGTGGAAGGAAGCCCCGCCAAGGTAGGCACCTGGAAAACGGCCCAGACGATTACACCTTTCTTCTACCAGGATTTCCTGCCTGCTGGGCAACCGGTGGAGATTTCCCCCTTTACTAATCCGGGGGATATGAAAACAGCTCTATTGGCCGGCAGCCTGGATTTGTGCGGCACTACTTTGGTTACGGCCATTACCGCCTTGTCCAAAGGAGAACCTGTCGTGGTGGTTTCCGGTCTTTCCAATAAATGTTCAGCGTTGGTGGTAAGTAACGACGCCGGCATCGAAACGGAAGGGGATCTGCGGGGGAAAAAGATTGCCTATGTACCGGGGACCATGCAGCATTTGCTGCTCTTGGAGGTCCTCAATCGCAACGGATTGGACCCGCAACAGGACGTGGAGCTGATCAGGATTGACTTTTTTGACATGTGTCAGGCCCTGGCCCAGGGTACCGTTGATGCCTTCTACAGCGGGGAGCCTTATCCTTCCATCGCCGTTGCCGAAGGATACGGAAAGATTCTGGCTTACCCTGAAGATGACGGTTTCGGCATTATCAACAGTGCCATGATGACCACCAAAGAGATGGTAGAGAATAACCCTGAGTTGATCCAGGCGTTAGTGACAGCCCATGTAAAAGCAACGGAATTCATTAATTCAGACAGACAAGCGTGGTTTGACAAATCTGCCGAGTTCGGAACCGATCCTGATGTACTGGATGTTTCCCTTAACAATATCGATATGTTTTGGGAGATGGATGAACAGTACATCGAAGGAGTGCAAGTACTGGCCCAGCGGATGTATGACCAGGGCATGATTGCTGAAATCCCCGATGTCCGTCAACTGTTTGATTTGAGTTTCATCCAGCAGGCCAAAAAGGATTTGGGATTATGAGGAGTGCTTTAAGAACAATCGATTTAACCGTTTTGGCCTTGCCGGTCTCATTGTTGGCTGCCTGGTATTTGGTGGCTGAAACCGGCCAAGTGCCTTCATATTTGCTGCCAAGCCCTAAAGAACTGGTCCGGGTAACGAAGGACTTTGCCTGGGGAGGAACTGGACTTACCCCCTATTCAGGAACCTTAATGGAACATGTGGCAGCCAGTATCATGCGGGTATTGAGTGGCTTCAGTCTGGCTGCTTTCCTGGGACTGAGCCTGGGTCTGTTAACCGGAAGAGTTTCGCTGATAAAAAGGTTGATGGATCCCACCATTCACCTGGTCAGAGCGGTACCGGGTATCGGCTGGTTACCCCTGGCCATGGTTTGGTTTGGGGTAGGGGAAAAAACCACTGTTTTCTTAATTGCTTTGGCTGCTTTTTTCCCGGTATACATTAATGCTGCCCATGGCTTTGCCAATGTGCCGGTACACCTCCTCAGGGCCGGGCAGATGCTGGGTGCTGACAAATATGCTCTATTCAGGTCAGTGATTCTGCCTGCCGCTTTTCCTTCCCTCATCGTCGGTTTAAGATTGGGCTTGGGTGTGTCCTGGGGTTTTCTGGTATTGGGGGAACTGACCGGTGTGACTAAAGGTTTAGGAGCGGTGATGATGGATGCCCGGCTCTTGGGACAGACGGAAATGATCCCCATCGCCATGATCTGTATCGGTTTATTGGGCAAAATAACCGACATGCTGCTGATTAAAGTTTGCAACCGGGTTTATCCCGGTCATGTAGGGAAGGTGTCAGGCTGATGATGGTTCAACAAGCGCTGATCGCCAACAGTGTTCACAAAAGCTTTTCTGCCCCTGCAGAGGAAAGCAGCTTGGCAGTCTTGGAAAACATCTCCGTAATAGTGGAGCAGGGAGAAATCGTGGCCCTGGTAGGCCCCAGCGGCTGCGGCAAATCAACACTGTTGAACATTGCTGCAGGTTTTGAAAAACCGGATACGGGAGAAGTGCTTTTTATGGGCAACACAATTACCGGACCTTCTCCCGAAAGAGCAGTTGTTTTCCAGTCAGCCAGCTTATTTCCCTGGCTGACGGTTAAGGAAAACATTGCCTTTGGCCTGAAGACTGCCAAAGTAAAGCCGAAAATCATTGAGGAAAAGTGCAGCCGGTTTATCGAATTGGTGGGTTTAGCAGGCTTTGAAAACTATTATCCTTACCAGTTGTCCGGCGGGATGCAGCAGCGGGTGGCCCTGGCCCGGGTATTGGTGCTGGAGCCTAAAATGCTCCTCATGGATGAACCCTTTGCCGCCCTGGATGCTCAGACCAGACTGGCGATGCAACAGGTGCTAATGTCTATTTCCATGGCCCTAAAACCCACCATCCTGTTTATCACCCATGACGTGGAAGAAGCGCTGATTTTGGCTGACAAAGTATATGTGATGAGCAAATTGCCGGGTACAATCATTCGGGAATTGGAGGTTCCTTTTGCACGACCGCGGCCCATCTCCATCATCGGGGACCCGCAGTTTTCCAAACTAAAAAGCGAGATCCTAGCCCAATTATTCTAAGAGCCTTGCGGCTCTTAATTTATTTTGGGGCAACGGATATGATTTTCCATTGGGTCACATCCACCAGTCCCCGGTTGGTCAGTTTCAGCTCCGGTATCACCGGCAGGGACAAGAAGGCAAGAGTCATAAAAGGATCATACTCTTCCCTGACTCCTAACCGGCGGGCAATTTGGGTCAGCCGGCTCAGTTTTTACGCTACCTGGTCAATAGGCTCCTCCGACATCAGCCCGGCAATGGGTAAAGCCAGGAAACCCAGGATTTCCCCTTGGGCGGCCACTGCCAAACCACCGCCCAGTTCGCCCACCTTTTGAGCAGCCAGCAGCATGTCCCGGTCATCAGTCCCCACTACCACCAAGTTATGGGAATCATGGGCCACTGAAGAAGCCAGGGCACCTTCCTTAAGACCGAAGCCATGGAGGAGGCCTAAGCCCACTGTACCGGGTCCACCGTGACGCTCAACCACCATCAATTTGGCAATATCCTGTTCCGGCGCCGCTGTAAAACAGCCCTCCACCACCGGAACTTCCAGGAGCAGTTTCCTGGTGACTATTTGGTGGGGGAGGAGACCGATGGTCCAGGCTTGAGAATGGCCTTCCGCCGGGATGCTTAGATCCTCGATGGTTAGCGGAGGTAAGTGAAACTTCCGGGGCAAGGGTTGTCCTTTTTGATAGGGGATGGGGGACACCAGTTGTC
>JAAZDD010000129.1 GCA_012512955.1 Clostridia bacterium | reverse complement strand
GCATAACGTGAAGCAGGAACGACTGGCGTCAGGTATTCCGCTGCCGGCAACTTTGGTGGAAGAATTGAATACCCTGGCCAAGGAACTGGGTGCGGTGGCAAGGGTTGGCTGAGGATAGCTTTCTTGAGTGTAGTTTGCTGATGTAATATTTTCGTTCTAATTCCTAAATCAATAATCTTCAAAAGAGGTGTTCAATATGGCAAATCTCAGAGTAAACTTCGCAGGCGTAGAGTTTAAGAACCCCCTGGTATTGGCTTCCGCCACGCCGGGTTGGGACGGGGAAAGACTGAAGCAAGCCGGCTTGGCCGGTTTTGGTGCGGTAGTACCCAAGACCATCGGTCCGGTGCAGGATTGGGCAGCCCATCCCTGTAACGGCAGGATGGCCTTGGTGAGAGTAGGGAACAGACCCATCGGTATGGTGAATATGGAGCTGTTTACCACCAAGTCCCGGGAAGCCTGGATTAAAGAAGACCTGACCAAAGCCAAAGAAGGCGGCGCCACCATGTTCGTCAGTGTGCTGGCTATGCCTGAACCGGAAGAAACCGCCAAACTGATTGAACAGATGCAGGATACCGGCATGGTGGACCTGTTTGAATTAAACGTGTCCTGTCCCATGCCCGCCGGCACCGTGGGGATGCATATCGGCAAAAGCGCCGAATTAACTTACCAGCATGTCAAAGCCGCCAAGAGTGTGGCCAAACTGCCCTTATCAGTCAAATTAACTCCCGTAGTGGCAGACATGGTCCCCATTGCCCAGGCAGCCGAAGAAGCCGGCGCCGATGCCATTTCCATCAGTAACTCCGTTCGTTCCTTTGCCGGAGTGAACATTGATACCGGTAGACCGATTTTAAGAGCTTACGGCGGTTACAGCGGTCCCGCCATCAGACCCATAATCATGCGACACCTGTCGGAAGTAGCCAGAGCCGTCAAAATACCTCTTTCCGCCATTGGCGGCGTCAGCAGCTGGAGGGACGTCATTGAGTACATGATGCTGGGAGCCACTACCGTCCAAATGGCCACCACCGTCATGTGGAACGGTTACAACAAAGTTCAGGAGATCCTGAAGGGCCTGGAGAACTACCTGGACGAAAAAGGCTACAAATCCTTTGACGAAATCATCGGCTGTGCCCTGCCCTACATCACCACTACCGAGGCATTGGCCCAGGAACCCGCCTTGCAGGCCCACATCGATGAAGATAAATGTACCAACTGTGGCATTTGCCATACCAAGTGTTTCTACGATGCCATTCATTGGGATGAGGACCGGACCTGGACCAAACCGGAGAACTGCGACGGCTGCGGCTTATGTGCCGCCTGGTGCCCACAGGATGCCATCACCTTGAAATAATTGTTTTTCCCCGGCTGCCGGGCAGGGGCCAAAAGCCGCTGCCCGTTCAGCCTGGTTTCCGTTATGGCTGTTGCCAAAGAAACCGGAGGAGCAAAAGACCAAAACCGCTGTCTTAGCCAATTTTAAGGATGCTTAAGAAATACACTGATAAAGGGGGGGCGGAAGTGAAAATATTGGATTACGCTAAACCGCAGGATTTGGAAGAAGCCTTGTCCTTTTTAAGCAAGGCACCCGAGGCCACCAAAATTTTGGCAGGAGGCACCGATTTAATTATCCAGCTGCGTTCCCGGGAAACAGAGGCGGAATACATTTTGGACCTGGGCGGTTTGGAGGAATTGAAACAAATCCGTCTCGAAGGCGAAAACATTATCCTGGGCAGTATGACCACCTTTACCCAGGTAGAAGAAGACCCAATCATCAGAAAGCATGTCCCGGTTCTGGCCGCAGCCGCCGGTTCCGTAGGCTCACCCCAGATTCGCAACCGGGGCACCGTGGGCGGTAACATAGCCAACGCAGCCGTAGCCGCCGATTCAGTACCGGCCCTAATGGCACTTGATGCCAAAGTGAAGCTGGTATCCACCGCCGGGGAACGGGTGGTGGAGCTTGTGGAAGTGCCGGTGGGGCTGAACAAAACCAGCATCAGAAGAGATGAGATTCTAACGGAGATCATCATACCGGTGCCCAAGGAAAACACCCTGGGAGCTTTTATCAAAATCGGGAGAAGAAAAGCCATGGCCATCGCCCGGCTAAACCTGGCCCTGCAGGTAACCTTCGAGGCTGACCGGATTGCTTCCGCTAGACTGGCCCTGGGAGCAGTAGGGACCACCGCCTACCGGGTGCCGGAAGTGGAGGAGTTGTTAGCCGGACAAGTATTAAGCGCTGAACTGGTGGACAAGGCCTGTAAGACGGTCAATGAAGTAGTGGCCAATAAATTAGGTTCCAGGCCCACAGCACCATACAAGAAGACCATTGCCGCAGCAGCATTGCGGAGAGCTTTTGCCCGGCTCAATGCCGCCAAAGAAGGAGGTGCAGGCAGGTGAAAAAGCTCAAACTAATCGTTAACGACGTGGTCTACGAATTGGAGACCAGGCCCGAACGCCGCTTACTGGATGTATTACGGGATGAACTGCATCTGACCGGCACCAAAGAAGGCTGTTCCGAAGGAGAATGCGGCGCCTGTACCGTCTTGATTGACGGGAAGCCCGCCGATTCCTGCCTGGTACTGGTGGGACAAGTTGACGGCTGCCATATCACTACCATTGAAGGACTAAGCGACGGCAATGAACTTCACACCCTGCAGCAAGCCTTTATCAAGGCCGGTGCCGTCCAATGCGGCTACTGTACCCCGGGAATGATCCTGTCTGCCAAAGCAGTTTTGGACCAAAACCCCAACCCTTCCGAAGAAGAGATCAGGAAAGGCCTGTCCGGGAACCTGTGCCGCTGCACCGGGTACCAAAAGATCGTTGACGCCGTGCGCCTGGCTGCCGGGGAATTGTCAGCTAAGACAGGCAAAGGAGGTGGGAATTGATGAGTGAATTCAGCATAGTCGGAAAGAGAGCCGAGAGAAAAGACGTCAGGTCGAAGGTGCTGGGCAAAGCCCTTTATGCAGGAGATTTGTACCGGCCCGGGATGCTCCACGGTAAAGCCTTAAGAAGCGAGTATCCCCATGCCCGGATCATCAGTATCGACACCTCAAGAGCAGAAAAACTGCCCGGCGTCCACGCCGTAATGACCCACAAAGACATTCCCGGCATTAACCGGTTTGGTTTAGCTATTCTCGATCAGCCCGTACTGGCCGACGATAAAGTGAGGAGGATGGGCGATGCAGTAGCCTTGGTGGCAGCAGAGACCGTGGAGATCGCCGAAGAAGCGATCCGGTTGATCAAAGTGGAGTACGAAGAACTCCCCGCCTACTTTACCGTGGAAGCCGCCCTGGCAGAGGACGCCCTGCCCATCCATGAAGGAGGCAACCTGCTCCAGCACACCAAATTGCGCAAGGGAAATGTAGAAGAAGGATTTGCCCAAAGCGACATCATTGTGGAAAATGTCTATCAAACCCAGCGAGTGGATCATGCCTACATCGAACCGGAAACCTCAGTGGCAGAATTGGACCATGAAGGTAATCTGACCGTCTGGTCCTCCACCCAGTATCCATTCCGGGACCGTCGTCAAATAGCACCGGTAGTCAATATGCCCTCCAACAAAGTCCGGGTTATCCAGATGACCACCGGCGGCGCTTTCGGGGGCAAAGACGATATTACTACGGAAATCCAGGCCGCTTTGCTGGCCGTCAAGACCGGCAGGCCCGTAAAAGTGGTCTGGTCCCGCCAGGAATCCATGGTTTGTTCCACCAAGAGGCATCCCATGAAAATTTTCATTAAAACGGGAGCCACCAGGGACGGAATGCTAATGGCCATGGAAGGCAAAATCTACAGCGATAAAGGCGCTTACTGCTCCATCGGTCACTTCATTACCAAGAAGGCAGGCTTGCATTTATCCGGTCCTTACCATATTCCGCATATTAAAGTAGATACCTATGCGGTCTATACCAACAATACCATCTGCGGTCCTTACCGGGGTTTTGGCATTTTGCAGGCCTCCTTTGCCCATGAATCCCAAATGGATCTGCTGGCCGAGAAACTGGGAATGAGCCCTTTGGAAATCCGGCTGAAAAACGCATTGAAAGTAGGACTTTCCAACGCTACCGGGCAAGTGTTCGAGCACAGCGTCGGTTTTTATGAGACCCTGAAACGGGCTGAGGAGTATATGAAGACCCATCCTTTAGAAGGAGGTGTCGAATAAAGTGAAAAAGCGAGGACGCGGTATCGGCTGCAACCTTTACGGGATCGGCTATGGCTTTAACCGGCCCGACCATTCGGCAGCAACAGTTGACGTTACCGATGACGGTACAGTGATCGTTTACAGCGGGTGCTGCGATATGGGACAGGGTTCCGATACGGTTTTGTGCCAGATTGCGGCGGAGACCCTGGGGGTTCCTTACGAAGATGTCAGCATTGTCAGTGCCGACACAGGCCGGACCCCTGATGCCGGTGCCTCCACCGCCAGTCGTCAGACCTATGTTTCCGGCAATGCCGTCAAGAAAGCAGCCGAAGAAGTTAAGGCCAAGCTCCTGGAATTTGCCGCTGAAATGTTCGGCTGTGAGCCGGAGAAGCTGGATATTAAAGATGGCAAGGTCTTCCGTAAAGATGACCCCTCCGACTTCATGCCCTTTAAAGAGTTGGCCAAAGACGCCCACCAGCGGGGTAAGCAGTTCATTGCCTTCGGTTGGTATGACAACACCACCAAAGACGTGGACCAGGAGACCAACCAGGGAGATGCTTATGCCACTTACATTTACGCTACCCAGGTGGTAGATGTGGAAGTGGACACGGAAACCGGCGAAGTTACCGTGCTGCAGGTTTTTGCCGCCCATGACGTGGGCCGGGCCATCAACCCCATGAATATTGAACAGCAGGTGGAGGGTGCGGTGGCCCAGGGTCTGGGTTATGCCCTGATGGAGGAGATCATTTTGAAAGAGGGCAGGACCATGACGCCCGGCTTCAACAAGTTTTTGATTCCCACGGCCATGGATGTACCCAGGGTGATTACTTCTATTGTGGAGGATCCTGAGCCGAAAGGACCTTACGGGGCCAAAGGTGTGGGGGAAGGGGCCATCATTCCCACGGCGGCGGCTACCATCAACGCCGTTTATGATGCTATTGGGGTGAGAATCACCGAATTGCCCATTACGCCTGAGAAAATATTGAAGGCACTGGCAGAGAAACAGTAATCCCTTCGATTAACACCGATTAGGCTGCAGTTGATCAGCAGTCTGAACGGTTTTACCGTTTAACCCCGTTTGCTTTGAACTGTAAGCGGGGTTTTGTCTTTAGGTTCTGTCATTTAGTACAAATATAGACCGGTGTGTTTGTGCAAATAGTCCAAAGGAAACTAGATTTCACTTCAGAAGATTTTTAACTGGTAAGAAGAATTATTGAAAGATTTGCTCAGGGGAAATTTTCAGTGTGAAGCAGCTTGGATACCTTATTAAAACAACTACAGAATAAGGTAACAAAACTTGGAAATGGACCTTAAGCCCCTGTATAAAACATGTGTAACCTCGGCAGAGGCTACGGCTCAAGTAATGATTCTGTTAGCTGCAGCTTCGGTCTTCGGTTATATTTTAACTGTCGGCCAAGTACCTCAGAACTTGGCAAATTATATTGTCAGTGCTGACTTAAGTCCCCTTGCGTTTTTAATGATGGTCAACGT
>JAAZDD010000128.1 GCA_012512955.1 Clostridia bacterium | reverse complement strand
GGCATTTTCCACCAAGGGCTGCAGGCTGAAAGGAGGCAGGTAACATGAGAAGGAAGGGTCCATATCAATTATTACCCTGAGTTTGTCCCCGAAGCGGGCTTCTTCCAAAGCCACATAGGACCGGACATGCTCTAGCTCCCGGTGGAGAGGTACCAGATCTTCGGCTTGCTGCAGGTTGTTCCGAAAGAAATCCCCCAGACTGGCCAAGAGCTGGCGGGCTTTTTCCGGTTCAGAACGAACCAATGAAGTAATCGTATTCAGGGCGTTGAACAAGAAGTGAGGATTGATTTGGGCTTGCAACGCTTTCAGTTCAGCTTTATTCAGCAGGTTGGCCTGGTATTCAATTCTGGCTAACTCCAACTGGGTGGAAAACAGTTGGGCTAAACCAAGGGTCAATTCAGTGTCCACGGTGGTGATTTTTTGCTCCTCTGCCCGGTACAGTTTCAGAGCGCCGATGATGCGGTCTTTTTCCTTCAGAGGGACCGTTACGGCGGAACCCAAGGGACAGCCCGGAACGGGACAACCGATTTCCGCTCTGCTGTTGGCGACGAAATGCTGGTCGCCATCCAATACTTTATTGGTCAATTTAGTTTTGATGGGTTGGTTGGGGCGATGATGGTCATCACCGATGCCCACATGGGCCAAAGTACGTTCATTATCGGTGATGGCCACGGCATCAACCTGGACGGAGTTCATGATAATTTTGGCTGCCTGCAAGGCAGTTTCCTGACTTAAACCTTTGCGAAAATAAGGCAGTGTTTGGTTGGCAATCTTCAGGGCAATTTGGGCTTGATGGGCGCCGATGCGGTCTTTTTCCTGGTAAATGCTCTGGATAATGGCTACCATCAGCGATACTCCTACGGCATTGACGGAAACCATCGGCAACCAAATGACCTTGACCAGGTCCAAAGCGGCGGAAAACGGTTTGGCCAACAGGAGAATGATGGCCATTTGCATCATTTCGGCGAGGAAACCGATATACAAGGCGTGCAGCCACTTCTTCTGCCTTCCTTTGAGCAGCAGGTAAAAAATACCCCCCAGGATTCCCTCGGTAAAGGTGGAAACGCCGCAGGCAAGAGCGGTAAAACCCCCGATGTCAATCAGGAAGCGGTGTCCTCCCGCCAAAAGACCGGCCCCAAAACCGACCCAGGGACCGGCTAAGAGAGCTCCGGCCAGTACCCCTACTACCCGGGAATTGGCAATGGCCCCCTGAACGGGAATGCCGAAATAAGTTCCCAGTATTCCGATTATTCCAAAAATAATGGACAAAAAGACCGTTTCCCGGAGATTGATTTTGCTCTTGAGCATTACTCTCCTGAGCTGGGGTAGCCGGCTCAATAAATAGGCAAACAAAATGATAAAACCCATTTTGTTGATTAGTTCGGTAAAGATGGGGCCCACTGTTTCCTCTCCCCCCTGCGGTGAATATCCGTCCCTTGTTTTTTTCTCTGCTTATTTTCTTTTTCCTGCCTTCCTTGACACTAATTAACATGACCATCTCCAGGCTGTGCCTGTTTATTGATAAAAGAATATTTTCGACAGGACAGTTGACGAAGGCCATAATGCTTGGCTTCGCTCTGGTGAAGCCCCTACGTGGCTCGCGGCAGCAAGCTGCCGACGGCTGCGGGCAAAACGCCCGCTCCGCCAAGCATTACGGCCTTTTGTTAGCTGTCAATAAGTAGAAACGACTGGCACAGGCCATGTATTATTTCCCTGCAAAGTGGAAAAATTTATAAAGACGAGAATTAACTAAGAAAGGAAGATCCAGATGCCCAAAAAGATGCGGCTGATCCTGTTGGTGGGACTGCTGGTGATCATCTGGGGAATTGATGTGGTGAGTCAATCCATCAGTGATGTCATGGGTCCTGATTATCCCGGGATGATCGAATATCGCTCCACGGGTAGGGAAGGGCAGCTGACGGTTTTAGGCAAAGAGTATCAACTTTCCCCGGGAGTCCTTAAGGCAGTGGAGCATGTAGAGGCATGGCGGGAACAGTTGGCGGGATTTCTGGATTAAGTGGAAGAGATAGTGAAAAAATACGGCAGACATGCTCAGGAAATGATGCGCAAACTGCCGGGAAGACACCAGGAGTTCCCGCTCTAAGGGATTTGCAGTAGGGAAAAGGAGAGGTCCTATGGCCGGAGGAAATCAAATAGCCAAGGCGGCGGGCTTGATCATGATGACCATGGTCCTCTCCCGGCTGCTGGGCTATGTACGGGATGTAGTTATTTACGCCAATTTCGGGCAGAACCGGATAACCGATGCCTATAATGCCGCTTTCTCAGTGCCTGATTTTTTATATATGTTATTGGTGGGCGGGGCCTTGAGCTCTGCCTTTATTCCTGTTTTCTCCGGTTACCTGGCTCGGGACAGGGAAAAGGACGCCTGGGAAGTAGCCGGCATTGTGTTGAACTGGGTGCTGATACTTCTCTTTGTGGGTATCGGGGCGGGATTGATGTATACCCCTCAGCTGATTAATCTACTGGTGCCCGGTTTTCCCCCTGAGAGTATGGGGCTAACGGTGCACATGACCAGGATCATGTTTTTCCAAGTGGTGTTAATGGCCGTCAGCGGCATCGTTACCGGCATTCTCCACTCCTATAAGCATTTTACCGCTCCTGCGATAGGGTCGGTTTTATATAACCTGGGGATTATCGTAGCCGGCTATTTCTTGAGTCGCCTCTACGGTATCACCGGGTTTGCCCTGGGAGTGGTCATCGGGGCCCTGCTCCACTTGGCGGTACAACTGCCGGTATTGAAAAGAACGGGGATCAATTACCGCTTTTCCTTGGATTTTCGTCACCCCGGGGTGTTGCAGTTACTGAAATTACTCATTCCCGTTTTAATCGGTTTGTCGGTAATGCAGGTTAACCTGTTGATCAGCCAGAACCTGGCTTCCGGTTTGCCCGGAGGCATGCTGACTGCTTTACGCACGGGGCAGCGCTTGATGCAGCTACCCATCGGGGTTTTTGCCATTGCCATTTCCGTCGCTTTTTTTCCCACTTTGACGGAATATGCGGCCAGACGGGATCTTAGGGCCTTTGGCCAAGGGGTGTCTTTAGGGTTTCGTTTTATCCTCTTCCTGGCTTTGCCCGCCACCGTGGGGTTGATGGTGCTGCGGGTACCTTTGATTCGTTTACTCTTTGAGGTGGGCCTCTTTACCCCGGAAAACACTGCAGCCACTGCCAATGCGCTGCTGTTTTACAGTGTCGGTATCTGTGCCTATGCCTCCATCCAATTGTTAAGTCGTACTTTTTATGCCTTGCAGGATACGGTGACGCCGGTGGTCATAGGGATACTGACCATCGGGATTAATATTGTCCTCAACCTGGCCTTGCGGGAACCTTTGGGCCACGGGGGATTGGCCCTGGCCTATTCCCTGGCAGGTCTTTTTAACATGGGAGGTTTATTCTGGGTCCTCCGCAGGAAACTGGCCGGCGCCATAAAATGGAGAGTGCTCCTGCCTTCCTTTGGCAAAAGCTTGATTGCCTCTTTGGTAATGGGCATCGCCTTGCATTTTACCGCCTCCGGCGGAGAAGCCTGGTTTGATGTTGCCACCAAAAAAGGACAATTACTGCAAATGTCGTTGGCCTTGGCGGCAGGAATGCTCACCTACGGAGGGGTGGCCCTGGCCTTAAAAATGGAAGAAGCGGAACTGGTCCGCCGGTTATGGCGCAGCAGCGTGGTTAGAGGTGTAAATTATTCCTGACTTTTGTCGCTAATTTTGTTATAATAATTATTCAGGATCAAATGTAGATATTTAGCAGGATAAGGGAGAGGTATAGATGACTGATGCCTACCGGCAGTCAAGAATACGCAATTTCTGCATCATTGCCCACATTGATCACGGCAAATCCACCATGGCCGACCGGCTGTTGGAATATACAGGAGCCGTCAGCCAGCGGGAAATGTCGGAACAACTGTTGGATCAAATGGATTTGGAAAGGGAACGGGGCATTACCATTAAAGCCAAGGCCGTTCGCCTGACGTATAAGGCTAAGGACGGGAACGATTATATTTTAAATCTTATCGATACCCCGGGCCATGTGGACTTTACCTACGAAGTTTCCAGAAGTCTGGCCGCCTGTGAAGGAGCCCTTTTGATTGTGGATGCGGCCCAGGGGATTGAAGCCCAGACCTTGGCCAATGTTTACCTGGCTCTGGAGCACGACCTGGAAATTATTCCGGTGATCAATAAAATTGATTTGCCCAATGCGGACCCGGAACGGGTCAAACAGGAGTTGGAGGATGTAATCGGCCTGGATGCTTCCGATGCCATTCTGGCTTCCGCCAAAACCGGAGAAGGAACCGAGGAAATCCTGGAGGCCATTGTGAACCGGATTCCGCCTCCCCAGGGTTTAGTGGAAGCTCCTTTAAGAGCTATGATTTTTGATTCCCATTTTGACAGTTACAAGGGAGCTATTCCCTATTTCCGGGTGATGGAAGGGAAGCTGGAAAAGGGAATGGAGATCAAGATGATGGTCAGCGGCAAAACCTTTGAGGTCAATGAATTGGGAGTTTTTGTGCCGGAAATGCAACTTACTGACAGTCTTTCCGCCGGGGAAGTAGGCTTTTTGGCAGCCAGCATCAAAAATGTGGCCGATACCAGGGTGGGAGATACTATCACCGGTGCCAAGTGCCCGGCGGCGGAACCCCTGCCCGGTTATAAAAAAGCGGTGCCCATGGTCTATTGCGGCCTGTACCCAGTGGAGACCAATGATTATGAAGACTTGAAAGACGCTTTGGAAAAGCTGAAGCTGAACGATGCCTCCCTCCATTATGAACCGGAGACCTCCAGTGCCCTGGGTTTCGGTTTCCGGTGCGGCTTTTTGGGTTTGCTCCATATGGAGATTATCCAGGAACGGCTGGAACGGGAATACGGTTTATCCCTCATCACTACCGCACCCAGTGTCGTTTACCGGATTACCAAGACGGACGGTGAAGTACTCCATGTGGATAACCCCGCCCATTTGCCGGAACCGCAGTTTATTGATACGGTGGAGGAACCATATGTGAAAGCCAGTATCATGGTCCCCAGTGATTTTGTAGGGGCGGTGATGGAACTGTGCCAGGAGAAAAGAGGCACTTTCAGCAATATGGAATATGTTACCCCTTCCCGGGTGATGCTGGTTTACGCCCTGCCTTTAAGTGAGACTATTTTTGACTTTTTTGATCAACTGAAGTCCCGGACCAGGGGTTACGCTTCTTTAGATTATGAGGTTACCGGGTATCAGGTGTCCGACCTGGTCAAACTGGATATTTTGATTAACGGTGAGCCGGTGGATGCTTTGTCCTGTATTGTCCATAAAGACAGTGCTTACCAGCGGGGCCGGGCTCTGGTGGATAAACTCCGCCGGCTGATTCCCCGGCAACTGTTCGAAGTGCCCATCCAGGCAGCCATCGGCAACAAGGTGATTGCCAGGGAGACGGTGAAAGCACTGCGGAAAAATGTCATTGACAAGTGTTACGGCGGTGACATTACCCGGAAGAAAAAGCTGCTGGAAAAACAAAAAGAAGGTAAGAAACGGATGAAGCAGCTGGGCAGCGTGGAAATCCCGCAGGAAGCATTTATGGCTGTGTTGCAAATCGATGACTAACTAATTTACTTGCCTTTGTAGGTAGTGCCAGGCTACAATGGTTGCACAGCTCAAGCGGAGTGCCTACGCCGTTACCGGCAGCAAGCTGCCGACGGCTGTGGCCCAACGCCCGCTCCGCAATCC
>JAAZDD010000127.1 GCA_012512955.1 Clostridia bacterium | reverse complement strand
CCCCCTCCCCCGCCCCCTTCCACCGGCGCCAAAGCCTGGGGATGGAGGATTTCCAAGGTTATTTGCCACAGGTGCTTCCCTTCCAATTCCACAACATCAACGCCTACGGCAGTGATAATGGCCAGAGTTTCGATTTCTTTCCTGCTCCAGCAGCCGGAAGTCAGCAAAACTGCCCCGAGGAGGAGCACTGCAAGGCCCTGTTTAACCACCTTTAACGGCCCCCTTTTTCCCGAGCCAGGCGAGGAAAAGCAGCAGGGAGGGAATCCCCAGTTGAAACACCCCGGCAGACAGGGGAAAGAGATTTTCCAGTTACCAGACCATCTGGAGATCATTTTTGAAGCCGTAGACAACTCCGGCCAAGAGGCCGGCAACCAAGGGGGGAACCACATGCCACCGGTTTTTTGTCCGGAAAGTGTCTTTGGCCAGGTCCAGGGCCACATAGAATAAAACAGATGATTTGATGACCACTCCCGTGACCCAAACTACCATGGCCAAACCTTCCACCCTGCTCAGAAAGTAGCTCACATTGATATAACGGGTCAGGGACAGAATGGGAAACACCTCAAGAGATGCCAGTCCCCGCCCCATCACGGTAAGGATGGCCACCACATCCAGCATCAGCAGCACACCTAAAATCATCACCGCCTGCATACCGCGGCGGGTACTCTTGGAGGGGTCCTCCAGGTGACAGACCAGCCACATGAGGACAAACACCTCCCCCCGAAAGGCGCTGGCCACTTTGGAGCCTTTTAGCACCGGCCAGAGTCCCTCATCCAGGAAAGGCAGCAGGCGGGCCGGTTCAGTATCTTTAAGCAGAAAAAACAGCATCAGCATTAAGGTGAACAACAAAATAGGGAGAATGAACTCATTAACCCGGCAGATTACTTCCGGACCGCCAAGGGCCGCATACAGGGCCAGGAGGAGCAGGGTAAGGCTGAAGACCGCCAGTGGCGTTTCCGGCATAAAAGCGGTACTCAAGACATTGCCGAATTCCCTGACGATGATGACCAGTAAACTGGCCACATAAAGGAAATAGAGCAAACACAACAGGCGGCCGGGCCAAAAGCCTAAAATCTCTTTCGTGTATTCGCCAAAAGTCCTGCCGGGAAAACGCAAAGCCAACTTGGTAGTTACCCAGACCACCAGCAACCCGTACAGGGTAGCGGGGACCAGGAGTGACAACCAGGCATTTTGACCGGCGGCCCGGATGGACATGGCGGGGGCATAGAGAATGGCTGTGGCCCCCACTACGGTAATCAATAGGAGGGATAGCTGGCTACCTGTAATCTGCGTATACCTGTTAAGTGCCACCTTCATCATCCTTCCTGGGAGGCACCGGTTTCTGGCCCCGGGGCTGCCTCTTCCGGTCCGGGATACCGAAAAATTTTGGCCTGGTGAGCATCATCCACCAGGGAACCCTGATATAAATATCCTTCCAACCTGCCAGGTGAAGGGGAGCAACCGGTGCCAAATAGGGGACCCCAAAGGACCGGAGGGAACACAAGTGAATCAAAATAGCCATCAAAGCAGCCATCACCCCGAAGAAGCCAAGGGCCGTGGCGCAAAACATGATGGGAAACCGTAACAGCCGGATGGCAAAGGAACCGCTGGTGGTGGGAATAATAAAGGAAGCCAAAGCGGTTACCGAAACCACAATCACCATCGCCGGGGAGACCAGCCCGGCGGTTACCGCCGCATTGCCGATGACCAGGGCCCCGACAATACTGGTAGCCTGTCCCACGGGCCGGGGCAGTCTCACCCCGGCTTCCCGCAGAATTTCAAAGGTACCTTCCATCAGTACCGCCTCCACAAAGGCGGGAAAAGGCACCTGTTCCCGCCCGGCAGCCACGGAAATAAGCAAGCTGGTAGGCAGCATTTCCTGATGATAGGTGACGACGGCTATGTACACCGCCGGCAGGAGCAGGGCGATGTTAAGGGAAAGAAACCGGATGATCCTGGTAAAGGAGGTATAAATGGAACGTTCGTAATAATCCTCAGCCGTATGCAGGAACTGGGGAAAAGTCATGGGCATAAGCAAGGCAAAAGGAGTATTGTCCACCAGCACCGCCACCTGGCCCTCCAAGAGCCCGGCAGCCACCCGGTCCGGCCTTTCCGTGGCGTTGATTTGGGGAAAGGGGGACCAGGGAGAGTCCTCAATAAATTCGGCAATATAATTGCTTTCCAACACCCCATCGATCTCAATCCTGCTGATCCGGTTTTTCACTTCCTCCACTATTTCCGGATCGGCAATGCCTTTAAGATAGGCGATCACTACATCCGTTTTGCTGAGATTCCCCAGTTGCAATTTCTCCATTTTCAACTGGGGAGTCTT